>JBDTAB010000142.1:0-17672 GCA_039924865.1 Gemmatimonadaceae bacterium
CTGGCGATATCGAGCATCGTTCCCCGCCCTTCCGGACTGGCCGATATATCGAGGAAGACGACTTCATCTGCACCCTCTGCTTCGTAGCGTTCTGCAAGCTCCGCCGGATCTCCCACATCGCGGAGATTTACGAACCGTGTTCCCTTGACCACTCTGCCGTCTCTTACGTCAAGGCAAACAATCAATCGTCGCATCAACATCACTCGATCTCCAACGAAACGTCGCCTTTTGTGCTGAATGCTGCGCCGCCGTCAGAGGCAACCATCGCGTCCGCAATTGCCAGCGCCAGGGCCTTGAATGCAGCCTCGACTATGTGATGCCTGTCGGAACCACGCAGGACGCGCACGTGCAACGTCGCACGAGCATTGTCAGCGAACGAGCGCATCCAGTGGTCGTACAGGCTGCTGGGTAAAGGTCCGCGGTAGTACGGGCGTCCACCCAGGTCCACGCATACATGAACGAGGGCATCATCCATCGGGATCGTGCGATTCCCATAACGGGCGATGGTGCCACCAGCAAGTCTGCTCACTGCTGTTCCGGTCGCGATCGCCACATCCTCTATGAGATGGTGCTTCAGATCGCCATCTGCGTGCAACGTCATGTCGAGGCCGGAATAGCGCGCGAATGTCGTCATCATGTGGTCCAGAAAGTCGAGGCCCGTTTTGGCATCGCACTTCCCTTCTCCACGACGTAGTTCAAGACGGATTTGTGTCTCGCGAGTGACGCGCTCGACTACCGTTGACTCATTCATCTCCTGCGACTCTCTGGTCGTGTTCTCCCTCATGATACCCATTCCGCGAACTCCTCAGCGACGAGCGCTGCGTCAAGGGCACCAGTATAGAGCGCCATTCCAATTACTACGGACGCCACGCCACTATCTTCCAGCGCGCGCAGGTCTCCGATCGTCCCGATGCCACCACTCGCGCAGACTGGGTGCTCGCTCTCGTCCACTACCTCTTCCATCAGCTTGATGTCGGCACCCTGCATCAACCCTTCGCGCTGAACCGATGTGACTATGATGCCAGCGAGCGGCAACTCGTTGAGGTCCTCTATGAGATCGAGGATATACCGGTCTGAAACACTGGACCACCCGTGCGTGACAACACGACGCTCGCGTACATCAGCCGCCACGATCAATATGCCCGGGAATGTTCGGGTCATGTCCGCAAGCCAGTTGGGTGCTTCAATCGCGCGTGTACCAAGGACGATGCGCTGTGCCCCGTCCTCAATGAGCGCCTCGATTCGCTCCTGAGTACGCACCCCGCCGCCGACTTGCGCTTCCATCGAAGTGCTGCGAAGTACTTCGCGAACTATCTCCGTATTGTTGCCGCGGTCAGTGGCCGCATCGAGATCGACGATATGCACGAACCGGAATCCAGCGAACTCGAATCGGTGCGCAACAGATGGTGGATCATCCACACGGATCTGCTCCGCTTCGTAGGAGCCGCCTACGAGCTGCACGCATGCCCCTTCGCGAATGTCGATTGCAGGTATCGCTATCACTGGCACACTCCCCGGACAAACTTTCTGACGAAACTTACCCCAGCACTGGAGCTCTTCTCGGGATGAAACTGAACGCCGACCGCATTGGCCACCGTTACAACCGAGGCAAATCTGTCGGTTTCGTGCGTCGTGTACGCAACGACGCAGTCCGGATCGTCCGGCTCGCAGACAAAACTGTTCGCGAAATATGCCTCTTCCGGGAGCGACTCATCGAATGACTCTATCTCGTTCCACCCGATCTGAGGAACGCGGCTCGCCCTGAGGCGCCGCACGCGCCCTGGAATCACGCCCAGGCCCGATCCAGAACCCTCCTCGCTACTATCGAACAGAAGATGCATCCCCAGGCAGATGCAGAGAGCTGGAAGGCCACCATTAATTGCATCTCGCATTGCGCCCGTAGCGTCCCCGATCCGGTCGGCCGCCTTGTTGAATGCTCCGACACCAGGAAGCACCAGAGCGTCCGTACGGATCGCCGCAATTGGGTCGCGCTCAAGCCGGATTTCCACGGCGTCGCCGACGTCGAGAGCTTTCACGAGCGAGTGGATGTTCCCCGCCCCGTAATCGAAAATGGTGATGACAGTTCTCCGGCTCATTGTGGAATCTCCCGTAGCGCGAGTGCGCACCTTTCCATCATCCACCATGGTCCGATCGAGATCCGGAGCGCATCTCCAATTCGTGGGAGGGATCGAAACGGGCGGACCGCGATTCCGAGCGTGCGTAGCCGCCGGTCAGCTTCGAGAGCGTCGACCACCGGGATCAGGACAAAATTGCTGTCGCTCGGAAGTGGTTGCATCCCCATTGATATGAGGAGTTCCGTGAACCTTCGCCTGTTGTCTACTGCCTCGCAGACGTGCTGTTCGACCCAACCCATGCCATCAGTCAGGGCAGCTACAGCTGCACGCTCTGCGAGGGAGCTCACCTTGTAGGGCCCACGCGACTTCTCGATTTCTGCCACGACCGCCCTATCGCCAATCGCATAGCCAACGCGCATGCCAGCGAGTCCAAATGCCTTGCTGAGCGTGCGTGTGAGCACGACACGCGGAGACATGGTGAGCAGCTCCAGGCAGTTGTCAGACGCGAACTCAGCGTAGGCCTCATCTATTATTACGAGACCATCGGTGCCCGAGACGATCTGTTCGATCGCGTCGCGCGAGAACGACGCGCCTGTCGGGTTGTTTGGCGTGCACAAGTAATTGATTCGGGCGCCAGCCGAGATGTATTCAGCGGCATCAGCATCGTTGTCGGCCGTGAGCGGAATTGGCCTGCCGAGGAGTCCGTTCATGCTGGCGAAGATGGGAACCATTGCAAACGATGGGTCAGGGTACGAAATCAGGTCGCCGGGCTCCCCGAATGCGCGGATCGTCGAATCCAGCACGTCGTCCGACCCGCAGCCGGTCACCACCATCTCGGGTGACACGCCCAGATACTCCCCAATCGCCAGCTTCAACTCGTTGGCATAGAGGTTAGGGTACCGCGTGACTGCCGAAGCGGGCGCGCGAGAAATCGCGTCCGCCGCGGCGGGAGGGACTCCCCAGAGATTGGTGTTGTCACTGAGATCGACCTCGGCGGCGGTGCGGTCTGGTGCGTACAGGGAAACGGCGCCGTAACTCTGGCGGGTGAGCGTCCGTGAGGAGGTCGGTTGTTTGGGATTGGTCGGCACGTTCATGAACGCATCCCTGCACTCGGCGCCCATTGGAGCGCCGCAGCGGCATGTGCTGGAAGCGATTCAGCTCGCGCGAAGATTCCAACATCCTCGGCCAGACTTTCGGCAGCCGCGCTGTCCACTTGCTGGTAAGTCGTCCAGCGGATGAAATCGAGCACTGATAGTCCGGAGTACGAGCGAGCGAGTCCGCCGGTGGGAAGGACATGGTTCGCGCCAGTCATGTAGTCACCGAAGGCTACCGAGCTGCACTGGCCCAGAAATACCGTGCCGGCACTGCGGATTCGTGGAGCGAGCGAGATGGCATCGTGAACCGCGAGCAACAGGTGCTCCGGTGCGAACTCGTTACTGAAGCCGATCGCCTGATTAATATCCTTGGCCCAGAGGAAGGCGGCGTGTGATGCAAGCGCTTGCTCGATAATGTCGCGACGTTGCTGCGCCGGTAACGTGACACTGACCCGACGGGCGATCGATTCGGCGACGGACTGGGTTGTCCCTATGACCACGACGACGGCTCGCGGATCATGTTCTGCCTGAGCCATTACCTCACGCGCAATCACATCCGGATCCGCCGTGGCGTCGGCGATGACGAGGAGCTCGCTTGGACCGGCAGGCGAGTCTATCCCCACCTGGCTGCTGACCTGGAGCTTTGCGGCCGCAACGTAGGCGTTGCCGGGTCCGACGATGCGATCGACTCGTGGCACCGTTGCCGTACCGTAGGCCATCGCCGCGATGGCTCCAGCGCCTCCTATCGCGAAGACGCGGTCGACTTCCGCCAATTCGGCAGCAGCAAGTATCGCTGGTAATGGCTCGCCCGCAGGTCCGGGAGGTGAGCAGAGGATCGTTTCACCTACCCCAGCAATTCGAGCAGGTACCGCTCCCATGAGGACACTGCTCGGATAGCTCGCACGTCCGCCGGGGGCGTAGACGCCTACCCTGTTGAGCGGCTGCCAACGGTGGGAGACCAGTATCCCAGGCTCCGGCGACACATCTACCGCCGCCGGGAGAAAGGCTCGCTGAACCGAGGAGATGTTCCTGATGCTGCGCTCCAGGCTCCTTCGGAGATCAGGATCGAGGTTGTTGAGCGCTGCCCGGCGCCTCGATTTCGGCACTTCAAGTGAGTCCAGGTTGACGGAATCATGCCGGAGCGCGAGCTCTATAAGGGCCGCATCGCCGCGCGTTCTCACGTCGGCAATGATCCGGACGGTGGTAGTCCACGTCGTGTCATCGCTGCAAACGTTGCGCGCTAGTACAGCTTCTTTACGGGCAGGTGTAATGGTTTCAATACACTCCGTAATTATTTCTTTCGAGTTGTAACCATTTGTAATCACGGCGTCAGCCTCTCGATGCGCGTTACCAGGATGCCTTCGCCGCCGATTGCCTTGAGGTCCGCGATTGTCCGGTAAACTCGGGACTCCGCAACCACGGCGTGGACTGCGACGTGTCTACCTCCGTCGAGCACGTCTATGACCGTAGGACCACTCAGGCCTGGGAGGATCTGACGGACGCGCTGCAGGCTGTCTCTGGGAACGTTGGCCATGAGGTATCGCTGTCCGCGTGCGGAGACAACCGAATCGAGAGCCGAAGACAGCTCTTGAAGCGCGAGTTCCTTGTCGCCGAGCCAACCGTCGCGATTGGCAGCGACCACCAGCTGGGCGGTCGATTCCAGGATGGTGCCGATCTCCCGAAGTCCGTTGGTCTTGAGGGTTGAGCCGCTTGAAACGAGGTCCACGATGCCGTCCGCGATCCCGAGGTGGGGCGCAATTTCCGCCGCGCCCGACATGGGCACTATCTGAACATTTTGACCGAGCCCCGCGAAAAAGCGACTGGCGGCGGTGGGGAATGCGGTCGCCAGGCGAGTCCCAGCCGGAAGGTCTTGGACCGTTTCGACGACAGGTTGACCGCTCCCATCCTCTCGGACGGCGACGACGAGCCGGCACTGACCGAAGTGGAGATCGAGCTGGCTAACCACGGGGCGTTCGCTTTCTGCAATGAGATCGAGACCGGTGATGCCTGCGTCGGCAGCCCCATCAGCGACGAACTCGGGGATATCCTGGGCCCGAACGAAGATCGCCTCGAATTCACCGCTGCCAAGCGAGGCGCGGAGTGCCCGGTCGCTGGCGGCGTGGACGTGGAGGCCTGCGTCGTTGAAGAGGTCACGGGCGTCCTGCGAGAGGCGCCCCTTGTTTGGCAGCGCTATACGCAGGATCGGCGAGTCGCCGGCGGGAGGAGTCGGGCGTGGGGCGTCTAAGCTTTGGATGGGGTTTTCGGTCACGGACTGATTTGAAAGGGGGAAGTCGGCTGGGGGCGAAGCAACAAAAAAGGCCTGTCCACGATGGACAGGCCCGGAGGAGATGCTGGAATTGGCTGGTCAGACCATTACATGCAACAAGTTCCCCGGCCCGTCAGGGCATGGAAATGATGGTGCATGTGATGCGTCGCAGTGTGTAGCATTGCCGCAATGTGCGTGGTGGGCGATCGGCTGTCAACATTGAATGTGGCGCGGATTGTGAATAGTTTCACAATGCTCACGAGATAGCTTGTGGGCGCACCCATCCAGGAGAATAACGCAGATGCGGTATTTAGGTTTTACTGCCATAGCGGCCAGTGCTCTCATGCTCGCCGCCTGTGGTGGCGGCGATAAGGCTGCAGACACAACGGCTGTTGCAACCACCGCGGCAACTGATACAACAGCAGCAGCGGCTCCAGCAGCCGCTGGATCAACGACGACTGCCAGCGCTGCTGGCGCGGTCGCACCGGCTCCGGCTACCGGCACGGTCCACGACGTCAAGATGATCGGCGATGCAAAGGGCTATAGGTTCGAGCCCGCGGCGATCACGATCAAGGAAGGCGACGCCATCCGTTATACGAACGTCAGCGGTGGCCCACACGATGTAGCGTTTGATCCGGCACTCATTCCTGCCGCAGTCAAGCCGCAGCTCTCGGCCAACATGCCTGATCAGATGAGCGATCTCGCAGGACCGCTTCTGATTCAGCCGAACGCGACCTACACGATTTCGTTCGCGAAGATCCCAGCAGGGACTTACGAAGCGCATTGCACGCCGCACCTAGCGATGGGCATGAAGCAGGCAATCACGGTCCAGTAACAGGCAGTAGCTGGCAGTAGCTGGCAGGAACAGCGGGCGAATAAGGTACAGGCGCCTCGCTGATGTATCTCACCGGCTGCCACGAGCGAAATTGCTCGTGGCAGCCGGTTTTAATTGGTGTGCTCATCGGTGCTCGTTTCTACGAGTAGTTCCGAGACGACCTGGGTCGTCTCTCTGGTACGCGTACCGATTCCAGTGGATATTCAACTGGAGTAGGGTAGGGCGACGCAGGAATGCCACATCTTCATGGCTGAAACGCTGAGACCGAACCGTGAGCGAAGCGACTGATTTGGCGGGTAATGCCACCAGGTAACGCGAACTACGTATGGATTGCCGCGCGAGCGCGCAATGCGCTACGCCGCCGAGCACTCATGAGTGGCGTGGCAGGTGTGACATTTGTCTCCGTGCTGATCGCTCTCGTGCTGCTCCCGCGTGAAACGACGCGCGACATGCTTGGCGTCCACAAGCAGGTTGTTGCGAGCACCGTTGACACCGCGGGGGCGACCGACGCGCTGGAGCTGGCACGAGCTTCGATACAGCAAGCGGATTCCGCGCTTGCTGCAGCGCGCCGCGTAATCGCGTTGCAGCAAGCGCCCGCCGCAGGCCAACAGGATACGCTGTCGCCAGCGTTGCGATCGGAGCGCGACTCGCTGGCCAGAACTCTGCTTGCGTTGAACGCCGCGATGGAGCGTGCGGCGAATTCACCATTACCGCCGGCATTCAAGGCGCTCGGCTCGACATCTGCGCTTGCCTCCGATCGACGCGTTCAGGTGTGGCTCGATTCTCTGGACGAAGTCGACAAGTTGAGGGCGCCATTTGGTGCACTTGGTGCTGGTGATCCCATTTACGTCGCACTCACTGCGCGCGTGAATGAGCTCGGCCGGTCGATTCGAGACGTAGCCACCGAGAGGCAATCCGAATTGCGTGCTCGCCTGGCTCCGCTTGCCGCGCCGCCGCCGCCCTTGCCAACACTCCAGACTACGCATGTCGACACGAGCGGGTTCGTAAGCACCAGGCAAAATGCCGTACGGCAGTTTACGATTGCACGTGCGCGACTGGATTCTATACGACATGCGAACGCGGTGATTGACACCGTCGTTACGCATGCGAGGGCCGTCGCAAACGTCGGAGCTCCGCCCATAGCAATGCTTGGAGCGTCGCTGGTAATCGCGCTCGCGATCGGTTTCGTTGCGGTGTTTGTCGGCGAACTCAGGCATCCGCGCGTGGCTCACATGCGGGAAGGCGAGGCTGTGTCGAACGTTCGCGTACTGAGCGTGATCAGACCCAGCGCGCTGGTGGAGCGATCTCGCAGACAGTCGGATGTGGAAGTCCCGCCATTGATAGACGGCACGTCTGAGCGGTATCGAACTCTGTATTTGCACCTGGTGGCTACGGAGGCAAGTGTTCCGATAGTGACGCTTGCCGGCGACGTCCCAGGTGTCGTTGCGACGGTCGCCGCAAATCTCGCCGCGGTGGCGGCGTATGAAGCGCGAAACACGCTACTTGTGGATGGAGATCCTGCAACGAGTTCCGTTGCGTCGGTACTACGGATGGAGTCGGATCCAGGATTGCACGGGGTGCTCAGCCGACAGACCGCGCTATCGGCGGCGATTGTTACGACGACCATCGGACGTGACCGTCCGCTTGATGTGCTTCCGAGTGGCCACGGTCGCCTCGGGGTAGCGAGCATGACTGCCGTTGCCGAAGTCCACGATGCGCTGAAGCGTATGGGGCGGCGCTACGACTTCATCGTTATTGCAGTGCCAACGAGTTACGCGATGCTGGCTGCGAATACGATCATTCCTGCGCCCGATGTGATCCTTTGCGCGCAGGTAGGCGTGACGGAGATCGCCGACCTACGCACTGCGGTCAAGGGTCTCCGCGCATCGGGGAAGGTCGTACACGGGATAGTTCTGTGGGACGACGACCCTCCGCGCGTGTAGCTCAGCGCGCGCGTCTCGGTGTGCGATGGTACGGTGCAAAACTACGCCTGCGCTACAGCACTACAGAGACTTAACGGGGCGAAACTTTATGAAAGCGTCGCGGTTGCTTGCCACTCGGAGGCGTCAGTGTGAGTATGCTGTCGGCGACAGCGAACCGTGCGGTGGCGGGAAGCTGGAAGCTTTGTTCGTTCGAAAGACGAAGCGTGTCGGCACGAATGACGTACTTGCCTCGCTCGTCGCCAACGCGCGCGCTTACGTGCATGGTTCCGTCGGTTTCGAAGACGTAGTGTGCCGCCATCTGAGTTCCGACGCTAATCGTCCAGTCGCCCGCGATACCGGATTTGGCTTCGGTTGGTGTGGCGCGGTGAAGGACGCGGGGAGTGGGAGCGCCGCGCTCGTTCACGACCAGCGAGTCGCCGTATGCAATGAATGTCGCAGTGTCGGTGTGGCTGACCCCTACGCTTGGCAGGGTTACAGTCTCGATGAGTTTGTTACCGTCGACTCGATATGTGCCATCGACCGCGAGACCCTGGGCCAGATCAAAGCTGCCATCCGCGTCGAATCGAAAGGTCTGGACGACGCCGTTAGGAAGTGGAGTGTCCGCGCGCCACGCTCCGACGATGCTCGGCGCGGCTGTCTGGGTTCCGCCCGTCTGAGCTCCCGCGAGACTGGCCGTCAGGGACGAGACGGCCAGCGTCCCAATGAGGGAGGCGGTGAGGCTCAGGAGGATCTTTGGAGAAATCGGAAAGCTCATCATCGAATTGTATCGCAGGCGTTGTAGCGGTCCGTGGCAGCGCCGATGGTTGGGTCGGACATGGCGGACATGACACTGAATGTCTGAAAGGACGATCAACAGGGGGTCGATGGAACAGAGGAAGGGTTGTGCGATCGGGTACGGTCCGTGCAAGGACGCCCGGCATGAGCAAAATCTTACGCGGTCTGGCGGCGGGGTATGGGGCCAAGAAGCTGGGCGGGGGAGGCTGTGGCTGCGGTACGATCCTGATTTTCATCATTCTGTGGTACGTCCTGGGGCACTTCGGCATCTTCAAGTGATGCTGGCGACTCCGCTAGGTTTAGCAAATGGCAGAAGTCACGCTGGATCTCCGAGGAGTTCCAAAGCCGCAGGCATACAGGGAGCTGGCTGGTCACATCAACGCCGTGCTCGATGGCATCGATGACAAGATCGCTGAGATGGCGACGGTGACCTCGCTGGTTCACAACGCGTTCGGATTTTTGTGGACCGGATTCTATCGGGTTGTGACGCCAGGCGCGCTGTTACGCGTGGGGCCGTATCAGGGGAGCCTTGGCTGTCTCGACATCGCCTATGGCCGCGGCGTTTGTGGGGCGGCGGCGGCGGATCGCCGCACTATCATTGTGGACGACGTGCAAACGTTCAGCGACCATATTGCGTGTGACTCGCGGGCCCTATCCGAGATCGTTTTGCCGGTAGTCGATGCGAATGGCGATCTGATAGCAGTGTTCGACGTCGACTCCGAAAGCGTGAAGACATTCGACACTGATGACGCGGCTGGCCTCGCGAACATCCTGACGCGGTTCGCGCGACCCAGTGCAGTGCACTAGACGTGATGGGCGTCAAACCCACCTGTGAGTAGAGTCCCGCGATTCAGGTAGACACCGCTCTGCGCTGCAGAGCGGTCGGCCTCAGACTGCAGCGGTGACTTTACTTGTGCTATTGTCGGGCGCGAGTGAGGCGCCGTCCGCGCTGCCGTAGGTTCGTTCCACATACTGGTCGAGGAGTTTCAGAAACTCGGGAACGATGTTGTCACCTTTGAGGGTCACTGCAAGCTTACCGTCGATGTACACTGGAGCCTTTGGCTCTTCGAATGTGCCGGGGAGCGAGATTCCAATGTTGGCGTGCTTGCTTTCGCCCGGACCGTTAACGATGCAGCCCATGACGGCAACCTTCATCTCCACCACGCCCGGGTAGCTGGCGCGCCACGTTGGCATCTGTTCGCGCAGGTAGATCTGAATGTCTTCCGCCATGTGCTGGAAGAACGTGGACGTTGTGCGGCCGCATCCCGGGCACGATGTCACCTGTGGAGCGAATGCGCGAAGCCCCAGTGACTGGAGAATCTGCTGAGCAACAAGAACCTCTTCAGTTCTATCGCCGCCGGGTTTGGGTGTAAGCGAGACACGGATGGTGTCGCCGATTCCTTCACCCAGAAGAATCGAGAGGCCGGCGGTACTGGACACGATTCCCTTCATGCCGAGCCCAGCTTCGGTGAGTCCCAGGTGGAGTGGATAGTCGCAACGTGCCGCCAACAGACGATAGACCTGCACCAGATCGGCGACCCCCGAAACCTTTGCGGAGAGGATGATGCGATCGTGGCTGAGTCCTGTTTCTTCCGCAAGGATGGCCGATCGGAGCGCGCTCTCGAGCATCGCTTCGATGTAGACATCGTGCCCGTCGAGCGGCTCTGCGCGAGCTGCGTTCTCGTCCATCATCGTCGTCAGGAGATCCTGGTCCAGCGAGCCCCAGTTCACGCCGATTCGGACGGGCTTTGCATTATCGATCGCGATCTGCACTATGGTGCGGAAGTGTTCGTCGTGCCTCTTGCCGCCAACGTTGCCGGGATTGATGCGATACTTGGCCAGTGTGCGCGCAGTCTCCGGGTACTTTGAAAGGAGGAGATGTCCGTTGTAGTGGAAGTCGCCGACGATGGGTACATCGAGGCCGCGGTCGGCCAGCTGTCGGACTATGTCTGGTACCGCGGCGGCGGCCGCGTCGTTGTTTACGGTAACTCTGACCAGCTGGGATCCAGCGATGGCGAGGGCGGCCACCTGTTCGACCGTACCCGGGATATCTGCGGTATCGGTGTTGGTCATGGACTGTACCACGACCGGATGGTCGGATCCGACCGCGACATTGCCGACGAGAGTCGTTACCGTTCTTCTGCGTGGTCCAAACGACATGGTTGAAAAGTAACCGCGGAGATCAAGGCGATGGCAGAAAAAGAGGCTACACCGAAGCCGGATGCGAAGCCCAGGAAACGGCGGCTCTGGCTAAAGGTTGGACTGCCGCTGATAGCGGTTCTAATCGTTGGATGCGCCCTGTGGGTTTGGGTCACGTTGGGATTTGTATACTCGTCCACCCAGCACACGGGTTACGTGAAGAACCTCTCCCAGCGTGGATGGTTGTGCAAGACGTGGGAGGGTGAACTATCGCTGTCGCCCACGCCGAGTTTGGCAGATACGTCCAAGACGTCCAATCTTCAGTTCACGATCCGGAACGATTCGGTGGCCAGGGCGCTGCAGCTGGCGGCGGGGGGAAAGGTCACTCTCTCGATTGACGAGCACCGCGGGGTTCCAACGAGCTGCTTTGGCGAGACCGAGAATTTTGTCCAGGGATTCACGGCGGCGCAGTAGTAAAGCGCGTGGCGTCCGGCGGGCCTGACCGGAAGAGTTAAAAACTCTCTATTGCCTAATTTTCGGGTCCCCAATATTTTGGGGCCCAGCATAGGATCGTCCTATGGGTCTGAGCTACCTGGGGCATACAGGTAGCGTTTCGTGCTTCCGGACAAGTTTCTATTCAGGAGTTAGTTGGAATGCGCACGACAGGGAAGGTGAAGTGGTTCAACGACGCGAAGGGCTTTGGGTTCATTACGCCCGACGACGGTCAGAAGGACTGCTTCGTCCACTACAGCGCTATCTCCGGCAATGGTTTCAAATCGTTGCAGGAGGGCGAGGCCGTGGAGTTCGACATCGTCCAGGGGCAGAAAGGGCCCGCCGCGGAGAACGTTACCCGGATGAACGGGTAGCTGGAACTGGAGCAATGGCAAGCAGGGGCGTCTCGCGAGAGGCGCCCCTGCTTCGTTATGGAGGTGTGGAAGGGGGGATATAACCAGGTGAGCGAGGCGGAGCCGTCTGCCTTATCTTGTTGGCGGGCGGCCACGTCGTGGTGTAGGGGCGGTCTCGACAGCGCGGGCGAGCTTGCGGAGTAGCGTGCTCTGGAGAGCGTCGCGGTTCACTGTGATGGTGAATACTGGCGACAGAGGCCCATCCTGGCTGGACGAATTCAGTAGTCGATCGGCTAGCTTCAGAGCAGATGGGGCCGACAGTCCGGTCGTGTCGATTAATTCTCTCGCGAGAGAGATCACGAGGATGGCCGTGAGTGGAAGGCGGCGGGCGACCCCCTGTGGTTCGCGTGCTATACCATCCAACTCATTGTGTGACAAGAGGTTATCGAGCCACTTGGGGCTCACCTCGAGGGCTGCTGCGGCAGTAGCGGTATTGTAGAACGGCATGATATCCTACATCGTAAGGATATTTGCAATTAACCTAAGTGGTTAGGACAAATATATATGAGGCATCTCTCGTTCGCCATGGCGTTCATAGTTGGCGCCTTTGCCGCCTCGGCGGTCCCGGCGGCAGGTCAGCGATCGATTCACATAGGGATTGCTGGCGGCGCGGTGCTACCGGTTGGCATTCTCTCTGACGGCTACCAGGACGGGCCCAGTGGATTAGTTACCCTAGCGGTGGGTTCGCAGGATGCACCGATGGGGCTTCGGCTGGACTACCAGTACGCGGGCTTCAAGGGCAAGACAGTAGCCGGAACCCGGATCGGGGACATGCACGTCAACTCGATCACAGCCAACCTGGTAGTTCCGTTTCGCGTGGGATATGTGAAGCCGTACCTGATCGGCGGCGCAGGCTTCTACCCACTGCGGTTTGCAGGAGCGGCGAAGAGGGAGAACGACTGGGGGGCGAACGGCGGCGCTGGGATCGGCTTTGAGCTCCCCTACACGACACTGGGCGCCTTTCTGGAAGCGCGCTACCACGCCGTCAACCGATCAAGGACAAGTCCGTATCACTTTGTACCGATAACATTCGGAGTGATGTTCTAGTAAACGGAAGTTTAATGCACTGAACCGGAAACCTTTTTAATCGTACGGCACTACAAGTAAAGTGTTGGTGGCGCGCCTCGGATTTTCAAATCCGCGGCGCGTTTGGTTGAAACTTCTGGACTAAACACATAAAGGGAGCATTGATGACAATCTTTTCAAAGTTTGTAGCGATCGCAGCAATCGCTGCGTCGAGCGCTGTTGTTGCTGGCGCGCAGGGAGTGACGAGCGCGGCGAAGCCGTTTTCGCTGGGACTCTCGGGCGGCGCGTCGATTCCGACCGGTGATTTGTCCGACTATGTAAACACTGGCTACAATATCGGGGGGCATATTGCACTTGCTACGCCTTCACTTCCGATAGGTTTTCGCGGTGATGTGAATTACGATAACTTCGGCGCGAAGGGATCGGGAAATAGCAATGTACATGTCTGGTCATACACGGCGAACGCAGTGTACGAAGTCCCGACGGCGACGGGCTTCCGTCCCTACATCATTGGCGGTATTGGTGGCTTCACGCCAGGCTCGAGCACCTCTTCTGGAAGCACGACGTTTTCCGCAAGCGGAAGCACCAAGTTCGGCTTTGATGTTGGCGGTGGACTGACGATTCCTCTTTCAGGCTTCAACGCGTTTGTCGAGGCTCGTTACAATCACTTCAATAACGACGGTGGCGGAAGCACGAGTTTTGTGCCGATCACATTTGGCATAATGTTCTAGTACCGCGGCGAAACAATAGAAGTGCGAAACAGCCTCTGATCTTAAGGATCAGAGGCTGTTTTTCATTCGTGCTTCTGCCAGTCGCCAGTTATATCGATGCGATCCTCATCGGGGAGCGAGTTAGGCGGCGTATCGTCTCGTTTGGCACGGTATAGAATCACCTTCGCGCGCTCCAGAGTTATGAGACCAGCGTCGATCATCTCGTCGATCTCTGGAAGAATTGCCTCGATCTTCTCCTGGGTGTCTACACATTCGACAACTAGCGGCAAGTCGAACGAGAGCAACTCCATATGGTCTGCCGAAATTCGACCACTCGCACCGTATCCCATGACACCGCGGAAAACGGTAGCGCCGGCGTAACCACGCTGGCGAAGCAGATTCACTATGGCTTCGTAGAGCGGTTTGCCCTGGTATCGGTCGCGCTCGCCGATGTGGATTCGCATCAATACGCGCTCGCCCTTCAGGCCACGCAACATGATCAAACTCGGCTTCGGAATGTGAGTGCCGATTGCGCAAGAGCGAAGCCGGCGAAGGTCGCGAGCACGGAAAGCACCAGACTCAGCGTAACGTACGTTGCCACTCGGCGATACTGGCCGCCCTCTAACATCGTCGCTGTTTCGTAAGAGAACGTGGAAAACGTTGTGAATCCGCCGCAGAATCCCGTCGTCAGAAAGATGCGCGTCTCGGGGGAGATCTGTGTTCCTCCAAGTGCAAGGCGCATGATGAAGCCCAGCAGCAGGCTGCCTACTATGTTGACGACCAGTGTGCCAGCGGGAAATCCGATCCCGAGCCGCTGCTGCATCGCGCCACCAATTACGTAACGACTCACTCCACCGAGTGCGCTACCCACTGCCACGTAAAGCCAGATCAGCATCAAGGTTTCAGAAAGAAGTTGACCTAGTGGAGCTCGCCATCCATGCGCGCCGCTGCCACGAGATTGGAGGTGTCGCGCCCAACGTCGGCCTGGGCGCTGGGTTTGCCCGATTGGCCAAGATACGTAACCGTACAATCGTGCGCCATCGGATTTCCGTCAACGCGATGCTTGTCACCTCGCGCGGAATGACCGACATAGTTCACGGTGAGATCATAGTGGCGACTCCAGAAGAACGGGGCAAGCGTAAACGGTTCGTTGGCGCCGAGCATGTTGCGGGCAGCGGTCTGTCCCTGGCGCTCGGCGAGGACCCAGTGCTCGCCGCGTATCTGGCCGGCGCGTGGGTCAGGCCATGAGGCGATATCACCAGCTGCGTAGATCCCGGGTGCCGAGGTTTCAAGCATCGCGTTGACAACGATTCCGTTGTCGACGTGAAGGCCTGCGTCCTGTGCGAGTGAGACGTTCGGGCGCACACCGACACCCACGACGACAAAATCTGCAGGTAATACTGTACCATCACTGAGTTCGACTGAACCGGCTGCAATCGATTTTACACCTGCGCCGAGTTTGAACGTCACGCCCTTGCTCTGGTGCTCTGCCATGACCATGCGCCCGAGTTCCGGGCCGAGCACGCGCTCGAGGGGGAGAGACTCGGGCGCGACGACGGTGACGTCAATGTCGCGATCGCGAAGTGACGCCGCGACCTCGAGGCCGATGAAGCTTGCACCGATTACCACGGCTCGCTTTCCCTGTTGAGCAGCGGCGATAATCGCGTTGCTGTCGTCCAGAGTGCGAAGATAATGAACCGATGGAAGATCAGCACCGGGGATGGGAAGTTTCACCGGCGTGCTTCCAGTTGCGATCAGGAGAGCGCCGAATTCTATAACTGCACCGGTACCGGTCACGACATGGTGCGCGGCCGGATCGATCCGAGCGATTTTCTCGCCGCGGATCAACTCGATATTGTGTGAAGTGTAGAACTCTTCCGACCGCAGATTGACCCACTCGACTTCGGCGTGGCCGGCGAGGTAATCCTTCGATAGGTTTGGCCGATCGACTGGTGCGGTGTGAAGCTGGTCGAACAGCTTTATGGATTCGGTGTAGCCGCATCTGCGCAGCATTTCGGCGGCTGCAACGCCAGCGGCACCCGCGCCTACGATCACTACAGATTTGGGAGGATTGACAAGAGGGCGACTGTAAAGAGACGGCGGTTCGATGCTCTCGCGCACGAAGACTGTACCGTTGGTCTCCTCAACGCGGAAGCACGAGACACGATCTAACGCGGGCGCGCGCAGCGGCTCGCCAGTGCGGAGGCTGAAACACGCGTGATGCCATGGGCAGCGAACAGTGTCGCCAACGAGGAGTCCCTCCGCAAGTGGGCCGCCGTAATGCGTACATGTTGCACCGATTGCGTACAGTCCGCCTCCGGAGCGGACTGCGAGGACTGGTTCGTTGTTAACATGACCGAGCAACATTGATCCTTCGGTCAGAGAAGAACCGGGAACACCTGCGGTGAGATCCGGGCCGGTATTCGCTTCTTCCTGTGCACTGGACATCGTGTTGCTCTCCTGTCAGGGAATCAGCTGCAGTCTTCGCACGGTATTGCCGAGTGCGGCTCTCGCAGCGGTTAGTTGTTCTTCTACTGCGTCGGGCCCCGTTCCACCGGTGACATTACGCCGTGCAACAGATGCGTCGGGTGACAGCCAATCGAAGATGTCGTGATCGAACGATGGGTGCGCGGCAGCGAAGGTCGTGAATGGCATGTGGTTCAGCTCGACACCGTTGGACTCGCTGTTGCGGATGAGCGTGCCTATCACGCCATGCGCTTCGCGGAACGAGGTGCCCTTGGATACCAGATAGTCTGCAAGATCCGTGGCCATCATGCTTGACGAGATGGCTGCTCGCATGCGTTGCGTGTTGAAACGAATCTCGGCCAGCGTTCCCGAGACTGCCGGGAGGACGAGAAGCATGGTATCGACGGAATCGAACAAGGGTCGCTTGTCGTCCTGCAGGTCCTTGTTGTAGCCGCTCGGCAAGCTCTTGATGGTAGCAACGAGGGAGGTGAGGTTGCCGAGCATTCTGCCGGCGGAACCGCGAGCGATCTCGAGTGCGTCCGGGTTTCGTTTTTGCGGCATCATGCTGGATCCGGTGCTGAAGGCATCGCCGAACGTTACGAAACCAAATTCACT
This sequence comes from Gemmatimonadaceae bacterium, assembly GCA_039924865.1. Taxonomy (GTDB): domain Bacteria; phylum Gemmatimonadota; class Gemmatimonadetes; order Gemmatimonadales; family Gemmatimonadaceae; genus Fen-1247. Next base: position 16,849 of record JBDTAB010000142.1, read on the forward strand.
GGATCCATACAGTATCAGGTCTTCGCTGAGACGGGAGAGATGCACCCCAAGCATTGTGGTGGCGTAGAGCAGATCTGCAACGAAATCGCGGTCGCCGGTCGCATCTATTGAATTCCTTGAAAGCGTGTTGAAACCGAGCTCTTCGCGAATCTTTTCGCGGGAGATGGGGAACGCGCAGCCGGCGATTGCACCCGAACCAAGCGGAAGCGACGAGGCGGAGTTGGTGGCGTTTGCGACCCGTCCACGATCTCGCTCGAGCTGCCAGAAGTGGCTGAGAATCCAGTGTGCGGCGGATACTGGTTGCGCGCGCTGCATGTGCGTGTACGCTGGAATCAGGGTCGTTCGAAGCTGCTCCGCATGATCCAGGATCACTCGCTGAAGATCCTGGATGGCGGCGTCGATTCTGACCGTCGCGTCCATAGCCCACATCCGCGTCGCGGTCGCCACCTGGTCGTTGCGTGAGCGTCCGGTATGAAGGCGTGAGGCTGGATCGCCGATTTCCGCGTGGAGCATGCGATCGATCATGGTGTGTACGTCTTCGTCGGATTCTTCCGGCTGTGCACCATTCGCAATTTTTTCTGCCACTACATCGAGGCCGCCACGGATCTGGTCGCGTTCTTCTTCCGTGAGAACGCCAGCTTCGGCGATGACCGAAGCCCACGCTTGTGACAGTTGGATATCAAAGGGCCAGAGGCGGAAATCCGTACTGATGGATCGATTTAGTGCGTCGAGCGCATGAGCGGTGGGTACGGCGAAGCGGCCACCCCAGAGCTTGTGGGAGTCAGCGGTCATGTGAATAAGGTATCGCGCGGTGCGCGGGGGCG
>JBDTAB010000143.1:0-4243 GCA_039924865.1 Gemmatimonadaceae bacterium
ATGCCGTAGCACGCGTCTCCTCGTGATAGAACTTGCCGTGGATGAGCGCCGTGTACCCGTCACGCGCGTAGCTTTCGACGCGCTTCCATACGTTGAGTACAGAGCCGCACGTCGTATCGACCATCACGCACCCACGCTCGCGGAGCGTCGCAAAATCCGCGACCGTCACTCCAAACGCCGGGAGCATCACGACGTCCTCCGGATTCACAATGCTGAAATCGAACGACGCCTCGTTCGTGTTCGCATTGTGCTTGAGGAAGATCACCCCCGCATCGCTCAGCCGGCGATTGATGTGCGGATTGTGGATGATCTCGCCAGCGAGGTAGATCTTCTTATCGGGGAACTTCTTGCGAGTCTGATACGCGTACTCCACCGCCCTCTCAACCCCATAGCAGAAGCCGAACTGTCGAGCCAGGCGGACCGTCACCCCCTCGGCACTGAGCGAGAAGTCGCGCTCCTTGAGCAGATCGACAAGCCGTCCGTCGTACGCGGCCGCGAGCTCGCCCTGGACGTCCGCCTTGAGACCGAATCCCTTGCGGAAATATGTGGGTGGCGTGACCGGCGTAGTCATACCTGAAATTTAGCCAAGGGGCACGTACCGAGCAGTCGTTCGGAAACGCTCGTCATTCCCGCGAAAGCGGGTGCCCATCTGCTGACGACCAGTTCCGATGCGCGTCAGTGCTCAGAAGGCGGAACCCTCGTCATTCCCGCGAAAGCGGGAACCCATTTGCTGCCGACCAGCCCGAGAGAGTCGTTCCGCGTTAAGACCGATAACATGGGTCCCCGCTTTCGCGGGGATGACGGGTGTGGGGTGCGGGGATGAGGAGGTACACACTGTGATTACTCCTGTGTGTGCGTGTCGGATCCCGTACCACAATCAAAGCTTACATCGCGCCCGATTTCCCAAGCACGTTCGCGTCGATCTCCTCGCACCACGCGTGCAGCAGCATGAGGTGGACCTCCTGGATATGCGCAGTTACGCCGCTCGGCACCGCAAGCACGTGATCAACGCTCCCCTCGGCCACACCCTTCTCTCCGGTCATCGCAATCGTTACCGCACCTTTAAGCCGAGCCATCGCGAGGCCGCGAACGACGTTCTCCGACGTTCCGCTGGTGCTCAGGCCGATCGCCACGTCGCCGTGCGTGGCGAGCCCCTCGATCTGGCGCTCGAACAGAGCGCCGTACCCAAAGTCGTTGGCGATGCATGTTGCGGTTGCGCCGTCGGCGCCGAGCGCGATCGCGGCGTACGGACGGCGAGTTTCCTTGAACCTGCCGATCAGCTCGCCCGCCATATGGCTTGCCTGGCTGGCCGAGCCGCCGTTGCCGAAGCAGAGAATCTTGCGCCCTCCGAGTACCGCCTTGACGAGCGCGCTACCTGCTGCGTCCGCCGCGTCCGCCAGGACCTTTGCGCTTGCCCCCACCGTGCGGATGCTTTCCGCGAAGTGGTCCGCGATTATGCTCTTGCTTTCTGGGGGTGCCTTTTCTGTCGTCACGTTTCCTGTCGTCATGTTTTTTGCCGCCACGTGTCCTCTCGGTGTGTACCTCTTCCTGCGACCACGGCCGTTCGAGAAGCTCCTGAAGCTCGTCCAATGTATCCGCCTTGACCGCGCCGCGCTGTCCGCGGATTACCGCGAAGCGCAGCGGCCGGTCCAGCACTGGCAGCTCGGACTCGGTTAGCGACCGCGCGATCTTCTCGGGAATACGGAGGCGCGCAACGCCATACGGCGAACCGTCGGATGGCTCCTCAACATCGTAGTCGATCCATGCTTCGCGATCGCGGATCAGTACCATGTCAGGCAACAGAGCGAGTCGCGCCCGTTCATCCGCGGATACAAAGTCGTCCGGGTTTACGGTGAGGCGCGCATTGCGGAACTCCTCGACGGAGTTGACATCCGCAAGTTGTGCTTCGTAAAGCGCCGTGAGCTCATCGAAACCCAATCGCGGTGTAGCACCGCCAGACCTACGATACGCCTCGCGTACTTCGTTGATCGCCGTGTGATTCCGCTTGATCGAAACCTGTCGTGCCTCTTCGCGCGCCGCCGCTGCCGCTAATATGTGTCGCGCTTCAGCGGCAATCTCCGGAGTGAATTCGCGTACGACCTCGACTTCGCGATCCAGCTCGAAATCGAAATACTCCACCCGACTCATCAGCACGAGCTGGTCGTGCTTGCGATGCGGATCGTAAGCGAGCTGCGGCTTGGTTCGCGTAGCGTACTTGCGAATCAGCCTGTCCGGGATCTGAGTTCCTTCTATTCCAGCACGCGGCTCACCGCTCTTGCCGGCGAAGTACCGCAACGTGCCGGCGATGGCGCCCCAGCTTCCACACACGCTCGTCTTTGACACACGAGCATTACCACCATCACGTGTCTGCTCGTCGATCACCAGATCGAAGGGCATCGTGCGCGCGAGAAGTTCGGCGAACTCCTTGTATGTATGATCGCGCGCGAACGTAAGCGTTGTGGGGAGCGGAATTCCAAGACTGCGATACACACTCGCCATACCCAGCGCTGCGTCCTCGACGGACTTCACGAGCACGCCGCGACGCTCGGCCCAATCCGCTATCGAATCGTCGAACTGATGCCGCGGCAGCCCGTACACCTCACCAATGAATCCGCACTTCGCGAATGCCTCGGCGTACACATTATATGCAGTGAGATTGTCACTCCCAGGTACAACTAGCCCGTCGAGGTCGCGCTCTTCGCGTGTCATCCGATGCAGCGAGTCGATTCCGCTCATTATCGCTACGAATGGGACTAGCTCGTCATCTGCATTCACGAGCAACTCCGCCCATGCTCGATCCACCGGCAGCGCTTCCACAGCACGGCCGTAGGTCGTGAGCTTACCGTTTTCCACGATACCGCGATCATCAAGCAACACGAGCGCTTTTTTGTACGACACGCGATCAAGCGGAACGGGAAGATCCAGCGCATCAGCACGCACGCCGAGCGCCGCGCAGGTGAGCGCTACACGTTCCGAATCACCCGCGAGCTGAAATTCCGGAGCAGTCGGCTTCAACGATTTGAAATCGATCGCGCGATCGCTGAGAATGAACACACGTCCGCCATCCACACGTCCGTGAACGCGACCTGCCATTTGCAATATCTCGTTACTGCCGAGGTGCAACTTGCTGAGCACGTTTCTGCCGCGCTCGATGATGTTGGTGAATCGCGTGTCGTCAATCACGACCGTATCGAGTCCGCTCACGTTCAGCGCGCTCTGGCCGGCAGCGGTCATCGAGAGAACGTAAGGCTTCTTTTCAGTCCCTTCGAGAAACGGGCGGATCACGCGAATGGGCTCGCCCCCGTGATAGAAGGCAGCGTTGATTCGCGGGAAGAGCGTCCGTACGGTCTCCGCAACCTGCTCCACACCAGCGCGCGTGGGAAGAAAGACTCCGACGCCATGCTTTTCCTTGAATACGGCCTGCAGAAACTTGTCATCAAGAAATTCCAGCGGATCCCTGTTGATGACCTTGACCGTCGCCGCCTTCGCAGGATCGAACGCGCTGCTCTCGATGACGGACGCGGAGCCGAGGTACTCCGCGTAGAACGCCGGATCGACGGTAGCTGAGAGCCAGATGTACCTGCATCCAACGCGCTTGCCGAGCGCAAGGCATAATTCCAGTTCCGCAGAGGTCTGGTGGATTTCGTCGACGACGAGCGTGTCGGTTGCTCGAATATCGTTGTCCTGGAACCAGCGGCGCGCGATGCCGGTGGTGACGATGATGACATTCCACGTCGGCGTTTCCGGCGTCGCCTCGCGCTCGCGATTCACCACCCCGACCCGCAGCGATTTTGTCTTGAGAATCGCCTCGGCGATCGGCCGGATTGAGAGCGTTTTTCCCGTACCCGTGCCAGCGACTATTCCGAATCCAGCACCGCTCTCGGCGAGCTGCTGTATCTGTTCCCCGTGCTCGCGCGCGAGCACGGTATCCAAGTGCAGTCCAAGCGCGAGCTCAATTGTCTCGCAGGCGGCACGCGTTGGCGCGATGACGATAATGCGCCCGTGCGGCGGCTCCGAAGCTACGAACGCTTCATGGTCGGGAGGTAGGTAGCGGTCCTGGACGGTACGTTGGATGGTCGTCACAAGTTGAAGTTAAAGGACAGTGTACGAGACGCCCGTCATCCCCGCGAAAGCAGCCCACCCGTCATCCCCGCGAAAGCAGCCCACCCGTCATCCCCGCGAAAGCGGGGACCCATTTGCAGCCGACCCACTCTGACAGTCCAATCGTACCTCAAGACCGATA
>JBDTAB010000144.1:0-3093 GCA_039924865.1 Gemmatimonadaceae bacterium
TCGACCTCGTCGAAGAAGAATCCGTGTCAGAGGAGCTCGATGAGCTCACTGGCTTGCGTCAGCGCGTCGTCATCGACGACCGCGAGAAGAAACTGCATCCGCACATCGAGATCTGGAGTGCAAAGGGCGGCACGGACCAGCGTGTCCGCGACTTCGTGATTCCGGTTGGCGCGCAGTTGATCATCAACGACGGCGATCAGGTGACTCCCGGTACCATCATCGCCAAGATCAGCCGTGAAGCTTACAAGACTCGCGACATCACGGGCGGTCTGCCGCGTGTTGCGGAGTTGTTCGAAGCACGCAAGCCGAAGGATCCGGCAACGATCTCCGAGATCGATGGTGTGGTTCGCTTTGGCGACATCAAGCGTGGGAAGCGCGAGATCTTCGTGCAGCCAATGCGTGTCGAGCACGGCGTTACGATTGCGGATGACGCAGCCGAGGCGCAAGTGTACGAGGTCGCTGCAGGCAAGCACTTGCGTGTGCACGAGGGCGACAAGGTACGAGCTGGTGATCGCCTGTCCGAGGGTCCGGTGAATCCGCACGACATTCTGCGGATCAAGGGCCCGCGCGCGGTGCAGGAATATCTGTTGAATGAAGTGCAGGAAGTGTATCGCCTGCAGGGTGTGAAAATCAGCGACAAGCATATTGGCGTGATTGTTCGCCAGATGTTGCAGAAGGAGCGCATACTTGATTCCGGAGAGACAGAGTATCTGGAAGCAGAGCACGTTGACCGGACAATGTTCCGCGACACGAATGCGCGCGCCGAGAAGAAGGGGAAGCGACCGGCTACGTCGGAGCCACTGCTGCTCGGCATCACGAAGGCGTCGCTGACGACACAGTCGTTCATCTCCGCCGCGTCCTTCCAGGAAACGACCCGAGTGCTCACGGATGCAGCAATCCGCGGCGCGAAGGACGACCTGATGGGACTCAAGGAGAACATCATCATCGGCCACCTGATTCCGGCCGGTACTGGTGTGTATCGCTATCAGGAAGTGGACATTGAAGGCGTCGCGGTGCCGGCTCCGATTGTTGAGGAGGCGCCCGAGCCGACGATGGAAGAGATTCTCGCCGCTGGCGATGAGGACGAGGATTTCCATGGAGTCAAGGCAGGCGCAGCAGTTGCGTCGCCTCCTGGGATCGCAAAGCTGCTGACGGAGCTTTAACCGCAGCAGGTAAGCACGATTGAGCAAACGGCGCACTCGCATTGAGTGCGCCGTTTTCTTTGAAGTTTCCGGCGTCTCAGCTACCGGAGCTGAAGATCAGTCGCCCAACTCCATACCCGATTACCGCGCCAACGGTGACCCCGGCAACTGCGCCCGTGGTTATGCAACGGCGATGCGATCCTGCTGCGTCGCATTGACTCAGCCCCATTAGCAACCCAGTTGTCCCGCCGAGCGTGGCACCGAGTGCCGCACCCCACGTGCCTCCGCGGCTGGTTACTGGCGCCGATCTGTTGATTGACATCGGTCGCGTCGCAAGCAGTTCACCAGCCGTCCCTAGTTTAGATGCCCGCGCTGCTGTACGAGCGATACCAACGGGGGTTGCTCGCTGGCGTTCGGCCTTAGCAGCGACTGAAGCGAGAATCAACGCGACGCCGATAGCTACTGACCTTACACGCATTGTTGTCTCCTCCGCGTCCAAATGGAGCACCACTGGTTGTTGCGTGCCAGCTCGTCATCCTGCGCAACGTGCGCCTGGCAGATCGTGATTTTGGGTATCAATTCTTCACCCATTACGAGCACGCAACGTCGTGCAACTACGATTCGCGAGTACTGCTATTCTCTGTTGCATCCTTTCTCCGTTGAGATGACCACGCGTCGCGGCACATGATATGAGATGAAACGGCGTACGTCGTTAGCTAAATATTCTCTCGGTTCATCATAGAACTTCCGGCCGGCCGAACAGTAGTTGCACCAACGGGGTAGCCTCGGGCGCGGCAAGTACGTATACGTGGTCGCCGGCCTGGAGGGTGGTGCCTCCGTCCGCGACCAGCAGCGACGCGCCACGTACTATCATCGTTACGGCCGCACCGTCCGGAAATGGAATCTCTGAGAGCGGGACGCCGCATACTGGCAGAGCCCTGTCAACGAAATACGAGCGAAGCGAAGTCTGCATCGGCTCGCTCGACTCGACGACAACCGTCGCGGCGGCCTCTGGTGTCGACGTTCCCACCACCCCCAGCTTGCGCGCGAGCCAGGTGACGATCGTGCCGGGCATGAGCGTGTTGATGACTACAACAAAGAATACGATGTCGAAGATGCGCCGCGCGCCCGGAACGTCTGCCATCACAGGGATCGTCGCGAGAACGATCGGAACGGCACCGCGCAGTCCCACCATGCTGATGAACAGTGTTTCGCGCCGTGAGTACCTGAATGGCGCAAGGCACAAGGCAACGGCCAAGGGCCGCGCGATGACCGTCACAATGACTGCGAATATCAGCCCCGGAACTGCAGCCGTGGCCAGCCGGCTCGGATACGCTAACAGGCCGAGCACGAGAAACATTCCAATCTGCGCAAGCCACGCAAACGCGTCGTGTACACGTAGTATTGCCGGCCTGTGCGGTAACTCGGCTGACCCTGCCAGGGTTACTCCCGCGATGTAAACGGCCATGAAGCCGCTTCCGTGCAACAGCGTAGTAATACCAAACACCGCTAGTGCGATTGCAAGCGTGAGGACCGGATACAGGCTGGCAGATTCCAGTCGGACGCGCGCAAGAAGCCGTCTCGAGAGCGAGCCAGCGAGCCAGCCGATTCCGCCGCCCATCGCGATCTCGACGATCGCAATCACGGGCAGCGACCACACGCTCGCGCCGTTCCCAAGTGCGCGCGTGAGAACGAAGGTCGTAAGCGAGATTGTGAGGATTATCGCGACCGGATCGTTCAAACCCGACTCCGCCTCGAGAGTGCGACCGACGCGATGTTTGAGGGTTACCGAACTGCCGCGCAGCGTGGCGAATACCGCTGCCGCATCCGTGGAAGACACCACGGCGCCGATCAGTAATCCGACGGCCCACTCCATTCCCAGCGCGAAGTGAGCGGCAGCGGCGACGATTCCTGCAGTCGCGACGACGCCTACCGTTGCGAGCGTGAGCGC
>JBDTAB010000145.1:0-29798 GCA_039924865.1 Gemmatimonadaceae bacterium
AACGGAGCGCGGCACCGCTCTCGAAAAGTCGCTCCGCAACCAGGCCGGCGCACGTGGCTTCTCCGTTGTCCAGGTCTCCGACCGCGAGCTTGCCGATTGCGCGAGTACTGATACCCCGCAAGGCATCATCGGGATCGCAGTTCAGCCCGAACGAGCGTTCGACGAAACCGATTCCGCTGGACTGCTTCTGTTGCTTGACGGCGTCCAGGACCCCGGCAACGTCGGCACGATTCTGCGGACGGCGCAGGCGTTTGGGGTCACGGTCACGATTGCCCTCCCCGGCACTGTCGACCTCTGGAACCCAAAGGTCGTCCGCGCGGCGATGGGGGCCTTGTTCACGCATCGTGCTTTCCACGCGGATGTCGAGCAGGCCCTGAAGTTCGTGCGCGATGGCTCGATGCAACTTTGGGCGACGGCTGCGGACGGCGAGTCCGTTACATCACATGCGGGATCTCGTGCCGGCAAGGGACTCGCAATCGTCGTTGGGAATGAGGGGCACGGCGTCTCGCCTCAAATAGTCGCCGCTGCCGACAGAACAGTCGCGATTCCGGTTCGTGGAGTCGAATCTCTCAATGTCGCAGTAGCAACGGGTATCCTCCTCCACGCGGTCTCGACAGAATGAATGCAGCAGTTACCGGTGTCTTCGCCTTTGCGTTCGGCGCGTGCATCGGCTCCTTTCTAAATGTGTGCATCTCGCGGTGGCCGGCCGGCATGTCGGTCGTGAGCCCGCCATCCCGCTGCCCCAACTGCGAGCGCGCGATACGCGCATACGAAAACGTCCCGATTCTGGGCTGGCTGGGACTACGCGGCCGCTGCGCGGGGTGCGCTGAGCCGATTTCGCCACAGTATCCGCTCGTCGAGCTGCTCATCGCCCTCGTCTGGCTCAGCTCGGCTGTGGTGTTCGGCCCAACCTTGCTGACTGTTCGCGTCGCGATGTTCATCACGATCATGGTCGGCATCGCGATCACCGATGCCAAGCACTACGTGATCCCTGACGGCTTTACGATTTCAGGGCTGATCTGGGTGATGGCTACCGCGTTCGCTGGCGCGTTCACGCATACTGACTCTGCATTCGCGGCGCCTTATGATGCGGTGATGGGAGCGCTTGCCGGAGCCGGTGCCATCGCCATAGCAGGATGGCTCGGCGAGGCTGTGCTGAAGAGGGAAGCAATGGGGTTCGGCGATGTCACTCTCATGGCAGTCGTGGGCGCTGCACTCGGGCCGCAGCGCGCGCTGCTGACCATTTTTATCGGTGCTGCGCTTGGTGTCGTTGTATTTCTTGGGTTCGTGATCCCCATCGCAAGAATGCAGGGGCGCGGACGGACTGAGGGGGACTCCGACGTGCCTGCGTTACCTCTCGTGCCGTTCGGTGTATTCCTTGCGCCAGCCGCGATTTTATCGCTGTTCTACGGCAACTCGTTGATTCACTGGTACGTAACCCGATTCATCACCTCATGAAGCTGCGCGTGTTCAAGCCCGTGTCCTGTTCCACAACGTCAATTTCGGTGCGAGTTGCGGCGCTCGCCGTTGGCGTGGCGATTCCCTTGCTCGCTGTTGCTTGCAGACGCCCGCCGAAGACCACCGGCGGTCCGTATGGCGACATTGTTGCGAAGGCGATTCCCGCGGTGGAACGCGCGGTGGGGCTGCCGTTCAAGACGCCACCACGCATCGAAGTGCGGAGCAAGGATCAGGTACGCTCCTACATCATGAAGCAGCTCACCGATTCCGCCAACATGCGCGAGGTCAAGGGCCAGGAGGTCGCGTACAAGCTGCTCGGGATGATTCCCGACACGCTCGACTTGCCCAAGTTGATGACGCGCCTGCTGGAGGAGCAGATCGTCGGATATTACGACCCCGAAACAAAAGTGCTGTACATCGTCCAAGGGTCGCCGAAGGATGAGACTCAGGTAATCGTGACGCACGAGCTGGTGCATGCACTTCAGGATCAGTATGTGAGTCTCGATTCTGTGCAGAAGATGACCGGTGACAACGATCGGCAGACTGCTGCTCAGGCGGTGTTCGAAGGCGAAGCTGTATACGACCAGATACAAGCGATGCTCGGCCCCGGCAACATTGCCGTCGGTCTGCCGCAGGGTTGGGAGCGTGTGCGCGAAACGATTCGGAATAACGAAGCTTCGATGCCGGTGTATTCGAGCGCTCCCATGGTGGTCCAGGAAACGCTGCTCTTCCCATACCTCGGCGGCGCAGATTTTGTCAAAACGTTCCGCGCACGCGAGCCCGGCCGGGCGCCATTCAATGATCTCCCAGCGTCGACAGCGCAGATCCTTCACGAGAATCAGTTCTTCGATGCGCGAGTCGCTCCCACTCCGGTCTCGTTTGCTACGATTCCTGGCGTAAGTCCTACCTATAGCAACGATCTGGGCGAGTTCGAAACGCGGCTGTTTCTGTTCCGGTACCTGAATGACATCGACGTCGCCGGCCGCGGTGCGTCAGGTTGGAACGGCGACCGTTACATGACATTCAACACCCGGAGCGGGCCGGCCATTGCATGGGCAACGCTATGGCTGACTCCGGCTCACGCTTCGAATTTCGATGCGATGGCCAAGGCTGCGGTTACTGCAATGAATCCGGAGAAACGCGGACTCAGCGCAGAGCTCACAACTGGAGAGGTCCAGGGGCGGCCAGTTGTGCTCCTCGTCGTCACTCCATCAGGCATCAAATCGCCAGTGAGCGTCGCGGATGTAAGACTGGGCAGGTGAACTGAGCCGTTGCGTCTAGCGCCCATAAACAGTTGTGCGTTACGCCAGCATGTGGAAAACCTTGACGTGTCGCAATGACGTCGTTGTTTGCTCTCCGGCGATCTACTCTTTGAGTCCGGGACCGGTTTCTGGTGCCGATTTCCGTTTTGAGTCCACACAGTGTTGCGCGGCCGCAACAATCGTTTCAGCCAGAGCGTCCTCGTACGTCCGCGCGAGATCGGTTACATCGCCACCCTCGATCGAATAGGCGGAGATAATATCGGCGAGCTGTTCCGCATCGAGTCCGCGCAACTCCTGGCGAAGAGTGTACTCGCCCGAGTGCTGATAAACCGCCATCGGATCGAGAACCGGCATCTCGTCCGGAACGCGTGTGGTCTCGAGCAGTGGCTTTTGCGCGGTTGGACTCAGCGACCCAGATGAAGTCACTACCCGGTGCGAATCGGTTGATACGCGTGGAGAAAGGGCCCGCTCGAGGGCGTCAGCGAGCCGATCTCGCGTAATACCAGCGGCCCAGAATCGCAGATCACCGCGGGAAAGCTGTTCCGTCTCTGGAGGGGTGCGGACTGGGTCGCCACCTATGCGCGGGTGGAATTCGATCCATGCTTCCCACAAGCCGGATGGCAAACGCTGGCCTCGAACCTCTGCTATAAACATGCGGCCATCAGCACTTAGCTGCGGCTCGTCGAATTGTACGAGTGTATCCGGCATCTCATTTGACCTGGATCAGTTGCGCGCGATTGTAAAATAGCGCGCCAACGGATCGGTTCGCGTATCCGTCCTTGCAAGCCTTCTGCCACGCCTATCATCTATCTTGAGCTGCCACCGCAGGGGTGCCGACCGGCGGTTTCCTGTCGGGTAGACAGCCAAGTTTGAGGCAGCTAAGCCAAAGATAGCTAGCCAGTCAAACAATTGTGATGCGAGAACATCGCGGCCCAGCGTTAAGATTCTGAAGTGACGACGAACGAGCCGATCCCAGCTTCGGAGCAGTCCGTGGAGCGATTCCCGGAACCATCTCCGCTCCCGCCCCGGCCGCAAAAACTCGCGGCCCCCCCGATCCAGGACGAGGCTCTCAAGCGCGCGAGACTCGTCCGCATGCAGCGATTCGCGCTCCTGCTACTCGTTTGTGCCGCCGTAGTATTCGTGGCCACTCTGGTTCTTGAAAGGAGTCACTCGTGGACCTGGCTCGGCTACGTTCGGGCTGCCGCGGAAGCGTCACTAGTGGGCGGCATCGCCGACTGGTTTGCAGTCACTGCGCTATTCCGTCATCCGCTCGGTATTCCGATTCCGCATACTGCGATCGTCCCGGCGCGGAAGGATCGGATCGGACGTGCCCTTGGAAATTTCGTTCAGCAGAATTTTCTGGATCGGGCCGTCGTATCGTATAAGCTTTCTTCGCTCCGGCTCGGTGATCGTGCGGCACAGTGGCTATCGGAACCGGCAAACGCGCGAAGCGTGACTCGAGTCGCCGCTCACGCCCTTACGTCAGCGTCGAACGTTCTCAGAGATGAAGACGTTCAGTCATTTCTGGAGCGAACCGTGGGGGAGCGTGCGCGCAGCGTGCAGGTCGCGCCGCTTCTGGGTCGAGCGCTGCGACTTCTAACCGTTGACGGGCGACACCAGGAGCTTCTCGACGAAGCACTGAACCTTGCCGCGCGCGCGACAGAAGAGAACGACACTCTCATTCGGGAGAAGGTGCAGGAACAGACGCCATGGTGGATTCCCAACGTCGTCGACCGGCGAATATCTGACCGCGTCGTTACCGGCATTGGTCGCACGCTCGCGGAAGTGAGCGGCGACCCTGATCACCCACTTCGACACCGATTCGACGAGGCGGTAAGGAGCTTCATCGAACGATTGCAGTCATCGCCCGAAACGATAGCGCGCGCGGAAGCGTGGAAGGAAGAGCTGCTAGCGGATGCCGCAATGCGAGAATTCGCCGCCAGTATCTGGTCGGACGTCAAGCGCAAGCTAAAGGAATACGCGCTTCGTACAGAACAGGAACACTTCGAAAGCGGGCGATTGGAGAACGCAATCGCGACCCTCGCGCACAACGCGCTGCAAGATCCGGCGCTTTCGGAGAAACTGAACTCATGGGTTGATCAGGCCGTGCTCGCCGCAGTCGACGCCTCGCGTGGCGAGATTGCTCAGCTGATCTCGAGCACTGTAAGTGCGTGGGATCCGCGCGAAACCTCGCGGCGCATTGAGCTGCAGATCGGACGGGATCTTCAGTTCGTGCGGATCAACGGAACCATCGTTGGCGGTATGGTCGGGTTGTTGTTGTACGCATTGACGCGGGCGTTGTAAGGCGCGGCGGAGCCGTAACGACAAACCAACAACGTACCAACAACGTACCAACAACGCTAAATCCGGTTAGGTGCGGCAGAGCCGCGCCCTACCGTGGATGCTCGTCGGCGACCTCGATACGCACAACATCCGCCAGTCGAGCAAGCTCTGCGGGCCCGTCCGGCTCGCGCAATGCGTCCACAATCGGCGATTCAGCTGCTGCCAGCAATGCCTCGCGGATTACGTCGTTCATATCCGCGACGAATGTGAACTTCATCGCTTCGCGGACTGGTGCTGGTATATCCCGAAGGTCTTTCTCGTTCCCCTTGGGCATCATCACTTCTCTCAGCCCGGCGCGGTACGCCGCGAGAACCTTTTCCTTCACGCCGCCGATTTCCAACACCTTGCCGCGCAACGTTACTTCACCTGTCATGGCAAGGTCGCGACGCACTGGCCGTCGGCTCAAAACGCTGGCGATTGCAAGCGTTACTGCTGCACCCGCACTCGGTCCGTCCTTTGGAATTGCGCCAGCGGGGAAGTGGATATGGACGTCGGTATCCTTGAATTCCTCTACAGAAATCCCCAGCGATTTGGCGCGTGCCCGCACATACGAATAAGCAGCGTCAACGGATTCGCGCATCACGTCACCAAGCTGCCCGGTTACGATCAGTCTCCCCGTTCCCGCCATGCGGAGTGCCTCGATCTGCATGAGATCACCGCCGGTTGCGGTCCACGCGAGGCCGGTCACCGCGCCAATCTCGGGTTCCATCTCCGCTTCCTCGAGACTGTAGCGCGGAACTCCCAGCACGTCATTGACCATCGCGAGGTCGACGATCCATGCGCCTTCTTCGCCATCGGCTTTCTTGCGCGCGCGCTTGCGCATGATCGCCGCAAGGTTGCGCTCGAAGTTGCGAAGGCCGGCTTCGCGTGAATACCGATTGGCGACAAACGCGAGTGTCTCGTCCGTGAACTGGATGTCCTTGTCACTAATGCCATGGTCATCGAGCAGTCGTGGCAGCAGATAGCGCCATGCTATCTCGACCTTTTCCTCGACCGTGTAGCCGGAGATGCGAATTATCTCCATACGGTCGCGCAATGCTGGCGGAATGTCGAACAGATTGTTCGCCGTGCAGATGAAAAGAATCGACGAGAGATCGAACGGCAGATTAAGATAGTGATCGACGAACGTCTTGTTCTGCGCCGGGTCGAGGACTTCGAGCATGGCCGCGGTTGGATCGCCCGACGGGCCGCCTTGCGTCATCTTGTCGATCTCATCAATCATCAGTACGGGGTCGCGTACAGCCACCCGCCGCAGCGCCTGGATTACCAATCCGGGCATCGCGCCAACGTACGTGCGGCGGTGTCCGCGAATCTCTGCTTCGTCGCGCACGCCACCAACCGAAATGCGGTAGAACTGCCGGCTGATAGACGTTGCGATCGCCTCGCCGAGTGACGTCTTGCCCGTTCCCGGAGGTCCAACGAAACAGAGAATGGGACCGTGCTGATCGCCACCGCGGAGTTTGCGTACCGCCAGATACTCTAGAATCCGTTCCTTCGCGTCGCTCAGCCCGTAATGGCGCGAATCAAGTGCTTCTTCAACTGTCTTGAGCTCGATAAGGTCGGCTCCGCTGCGCGCGTTCCATGGCAGTGACAGAATCCAGTCCAGATACGTGCGAATTACCTGATATTCGCTCGACGCTGGCGACAGCATGCGGAGTCGCTCTGTCTCGCGCTTGGCTTCAGCCAGAGCTCGCTCAGGAAGATTCGCTTCCTCGACTCGGCGCAGGAGCTGCACGGATTCCTTTTCTCCCGGGTCCGTCTCACCCAGTTCCGACTGAATCGCGCGGAGCTGTTGCCGAAGATAGAACTCGCGCTGGTGTTGTTCGATCTTGATCTCGGTCTGGCGCTTGACGTCTTCCACGACTCTTGCGCGCGCGACTTCGCGTTCCAGACGAGTGAGAATGAAACGCAACCTCTGACCGATGTCTAGTCGCTGCAGCACCTCGTCCTTGTCCGCGATGCGGAAGTTCATGTTTGTGGCCGCAAGATCAGCGAAGCGGCCCGGATCCGAGATGTTCATCTTGAGGATCGCCGGAACTTCATCCGGTATCCGGTCGATCAGCTCGGCCAGTGTCTCCGCCGCCGAAGCCACGCGTGACACGAGGTCATCGACCTCGATCGCATCCGGTGCTACCTCGCGAGCTGGCTTGACCTGAGCTTCGGGGTATGGTTCGGTGCCCGCGATTCCGTCGATGACGATTCTGCGGAGCCCCTGGAGCGTTATCTGAACCGTGTCGCCCGGCAAGTTGATGCGTTCGTGTATGCGTGCAGCGACTCCGACGCGGCCGACAAACCGGGACAGATCCGCATCCTGATCGTGGTCTCCCGTCGCGACAACCAGTGCGACGATCAGGCCCGGCTCTTCATGCGCTTTGAGTAGCGCCAGGTTCTCCGGCGCGCCCATCTGCACCGCAATGGTGCCGAGTGGGTACACGATCGTCGATCGGAGCGCCATCAGCGGGAGCGTCGGCGGCAATTCCGAACGTAGGATTTCTTCCTTGCGCTGCGGCTTGGGCATGCGAATGAATCTAGGGCGCGGGGCGCGCAGAGTTAAGCGGTGTGGCCCGGTCGAGCGCGAGCCGCCCCTCGGTGCGGGAGGAGGCAAAAACTGAAGGCTCATCGGCCTCGGGCCGATCCTTAGTCAGTAGTCGTCGCCGGCTTCTTCGCTCGGCGTGCCTTGTCGCGTGACTGCTGGTCGCGTTATGAACGTGGATAGTTCCCGGTTTCGAAGACTCGAACTGAACTGACTGTTCAGCCACTCCAATACTTCACATCATGCTTCGCCTGAGCGTTGTCAGGGCGACGTCGATCGCCGCTTTCGTTTTCCCCCTTGTGCTGCAGGCACAAGGCGCACCTCTTCCATCTGCAACCGGTTTCAATTTTCGGCCGACCGCGGAAGTGCTGCTCAAGAGCTGCTCGGCCGCGGTAAGGGCTCTGCACGCTGAGGTGCGTGCGGTGGATGCCGTGCCGGAAACCGCGCGAAATTTCGACAATACTATAGGACGTCTCGAGCGCGCCAGTGTGGCGCTTGTCGATTCGGCTGCCGCCGACGGGTTGCTCTACCTTTCTTCGCCTGATTCCGCGGTCCGAGCGGCTTCGCAGATCTGCTCTCAGCATCTTGCCAGTCTCGGCGTGGACATCGGCGCGGATCCTCATATCTATTCAGCCGCGCTCGCCCTCGCGAAGCCCGGAGTTCTCAGCGATCCGGCGCAACGGAAAGTTGCCGAGTTGTATGTGGAGCAGGGACGACACGCAGGTGCGGGGCTCGACTCCATCACTCGTGCACGCGTAACGTCGCTGTTCAATCGCCTCAACGATGTTCAGCGCGAGTACGCGGTCGCAATCGCCGCGGATACGACGTCGATCAACATTAGTGCCGAAGAATCGAAGGGATTGCCGCCGCAACTCGTTTCCGCGCTCAAACCGGTCGAAGGTGGTGGCCACATCGTTCCGATCAACGAATCGACGATGGGCCCTTTCATGGCGAATGATGTGTCATCCGATGCAAGGGCCCGAGCATGGGCGGCAAACTTCCGCCGCGGCGGCGCTGCGAATGTTCGTAAAGTGGAAGTCGCACTCGCGCTGCGCGACACGCTCGCGACCTTATTTGGATTTCCCAATTGGGCCGCGTACCAGCTCGACACGCATATGGCCAAGGATCCGAATCGCGTTGTCACCTTCCTCAACCAAATCGGCTCCAGGCTGGCACCACAGGCCCGTGCCGAAATGGCGAATCTGGCGATCGTGAAGCGCGAAAGCGGCGACGCCAGTCCGATGTTGATCTCCGACGTCGCTTACTACAACGCAATGCTTCGTCGCACCAAATACAAGGTCGATCCCGAGGAAGTTCGGCAATACTTTCCGGTGGATCAGGTAATAAAGGGAGTGTTCGGCATCTATCAGGACCTTCTTGGAGTCAAGTTCGACGAGATTTCACCAGCAGATGCATGGGCGCCCGGTGTGCGCGAGTTTGCAGTGAGCGACGCCAAAACCCAGAAGCCGATTGGATGGATCTTTCTTGATCTATATCCTCGACCCAACAAGTACGACCACTTCGCCACCTTCCCCATACGTCCAGCTGTGTACTGGGGCGACAGCAGCGTGAATCGGCCCGTGTCCGCAATCATCGGCAACTGGCCAGCGGGAGAACCGGGCAAGCCGGCGCTACTGAGCCACGGTGATGTCATTACGTTCTTCCACGAGTTCGGCCACCTTATGGACATGACGCTCGTCCATGTTCCATATCCGACGCTCGGAAGTCTGCGGCAGGACTTTGTCGAGGCGCCATCGCAAATGCTTGAGAACTGGATGTGGACGCCTACCGCTCTCGCGCGTGTATCCCGCAACGTGACCACCGGGAAGCCGTTGCCGCCTGACCTGATCAATCGAATGATCGCGCTCCGGCAGCTTGGAGCCGGCTACGGTAACAGTGTACAGGCCTTCCTTGCGATGTACGACATGCGGCTGCACATGTCGCCGGTGCCGCTCGATACCAAGGTGACATGGGACTCCGTTGCCGCACGAATGCTTCCTGGGATCCACTTCACTGGAGACTATCCGGTGGCAAGCTTCGGGCATCTGATGGGCGGTTATGATGCGGGCTATTACGGATACCTGTGGTCCAAGGCGTATGCCCAGGATCTCTTCACTCGCTTCGAAAAGGAAGGCGTGATGAGTGCTGACGCGGGGATGGCTTATCGGCACGATATCCTCGAGCCCGGCGGCCTCCGCGAACCTGACGCTCTGCTCAAGACCTTCCTCGGCAGGCCACTGAGCTACGACGCTTTCTATCGCAGCCTCGGGCTGAAGCCCGCCAGTGCTTCGGGACAATCGGCTTCCACGCATTGATGGCGCGTGGGCGTAGGGTAGGGGTGGGCTCTGCCACGCTATTCTGCGGACTACCAACCGTTCAGCGGGCAAGATAAGGGGGCGGACGACCACGGTCGTCCGCCCCCTTATCTTTCAGAGATGTTCGAAGAACTATCCGACAAACTCGAGAACACTTTCGCGAAGCTGCGTGGCCGCGGCGTTCTCACCGAATCAGACATAAAGGAAGGTCTCCGCGAGGTACGTCGCGTCCTTCTCGAAGCCGACGTGTCATTCTCGCTCACCCGAGAGTTTCTGGAGCGCGTCGAAGCCAAGGCGATCGGCATTTCGCAGCTGAAAAGCGTGTCGCCCGCGCAGCAACTCATCAAGGTCGTCTACGAAGAGTTGACCGCGATGCTTGGCGAGCGGCGCGAGGTCCTGAAGCTGTCGTCCATACCGCCGACTGTTGTGATGCTTGTCGGGCTTCAGGGATCGGGTAAAACGACGACTGCGGGCAAGCTCGCGCTCAAACTGAAGAAGGAAGGGCGGGCGACGCGACTCATAGCCGGCGACGTTTACCGACCGGCCGCAATCGATCAGCTCGAGACGCTCGGCAAGCAGCTTGATGTGCCAGTGTATTCCGACCGTTCGACGCAGGATGTTGTGCGAATTGCGAAAGCCGGCATCGAGGAAGCCAAGCGCGAGCGCGATCGCGTGGTGATCGTCGACACTGCGGGTCGTTTGCAGATTGACGAATCGATGATGAACGAGCTTCAGCGGCTCAAGAAGGAGCTGTCGCCCACGGAAATCCTGCTCGTGGCTGACGGCATGACCGGCCAGGACGCGGTGCGCATCGCTGAGGGCTTTGACAAGGCGTTGAATATTACCGGTGTCATTCTCACGAAGATGGACGGTGATGCGCGAGGAGGTGCAGCACTATCCATATACGGAGTCACCAAGAAGCCGATCAAGTACATCGGCGTAGGTGAAAAATCGGATGCGCTCGAGGATTTCTATCCTGACCGCATGGCTGGCCGCATCCTGCAGCAGGGCGACGTGCTCACTCTCGTCGAGAAGGCTCAGGGAGCGTTCGACGCGGCCGAGGCGAAAAAGCTGGAGAAGAAGGTGCGCAAGGAAGGAATGGACCTTGGCGACTTTCTCACCGCGATGAAGCAGATCGAAAAGCTGGGGCCGCTGGAAGGAATCCTGAAAATGCTTCCCGGCGTCAACACGAAAGCGCTCAAGCAGATGAAGACGGAGCCAAAGAGGCTGAAGCATGTGGAGGCGATGATTCTGTCCATGACTCTCGCGGAGCGCCGGGATCCAGGTCTGCTCAATGGTTCGCGCCGGGCTCGCGTTGCGCGCGGTTCCGGCCGCACCATCCAGGAGGTCAACCGGCTCCTGGAGCAGTTTCGTGATATGCAGAAGATGATGAAGAAGATGGGTGGTAAGCCCGGTGGCCGGATGCCGGCACTGCCGGGAATGTTCGGAATGCGCTAAATTCCGCAGGCTGTACCGGATGCGCCACGGAGACACCGCGGACGCGATGAGTCCGGCGTTCGACCCGCAACCCGTTCCGGGAGCATCAAATGGTTCGTATTCGTCTCCGCCGCATCGGCCGCAAAAAGGCGCCTGTCTATCGTATAGTTGTCGCCGATTCGCAGAGTCCCCGCGATGGTAAGTTCATCGAGATCATCGGCCAGTATGCTCCCCGTCAGAGCGAGGGCGGTTTGAACGTCAACGAGGATCGTGCGAACTACTGGATGAACGTAGGCGCACAGCCAAGCGACACCGTGCGCTCATTGCTCCGTCGTGCCGGCATTCTCAAGCGTCGCCACGAAGCGCGGACCGGTCGCCTCGTCGTCTCCAAGACACCGGCGGTCGAGGAGCAGCCGGACCTGACGAACGTCATTCCGATCTCCGAAGAGACGCCTGCCGAGGCGTAGCAGGATTTTCGCTTCGATCTTGTTCGGCCGGCCAAATGGCCGGCCTTACTTTTTTGTTTGATGACGTCGCGAGCGGTAGCGCTTTAATTCCAATGCATATGAACCCCAACAACCAGTTCGCCATCGTTGGACGCATTCGCAAGCCGCAGGGAATTCGTGGCGAGGTTACCGTCGAGTTGCTCACGGGCGAACCGGACCGATTGTTCGCACCCGGCTGCCGACTGTTTGCGGGCACGATAGCGGGCGAGATCGCGAACCACCCGGATGATCGCCGGAACCCGGAGAGCAGACAGGAACTGCGTGTGGATTCGGCAACACCATATCGCGGTGGCCTCATGGTGAAATTCGATGCCATCCCCGACCGTTCGGCCGCCGAAATGTGGCGTCAGCGTTACTTGCTTGTACCGGCCGATGAAATCACACCTCCGGCAGCTGACGAGGTGTTCATGCACGACTTGTTGGGCATGCGGGTTCGAGGTGATGATGGAAGCGATCTGGGTGAGGTTACAGGATTGTACGAGTTGCCGCAGGGCCTGACACTCGAAGTGAAGCGCGGGAATGGCGGGCACATGCTGGTGCCATATCGTCCGGCGGTTGTTCGCGAGGTCGATCTCGATCAGCGTGTGCTTCTTGTTGACATGTCGTCCGGATTATTCGAGTGACCTGCACAGTGTGCGCGCCAACAGCATGTTGAAGATCAACGTCGTCACGATCTTTCCCGATTACTTCACGACACCTCTCGGCCTGAGCATTCCGGCGCGTGCGGCGTCCGCGAACGCAGTGACGTATAACGTCGTCGATCTGCGCGGCTTTACGCACGATCGCCACCGAACAGTCGACGACTATCCCTACGGCGGCGGCCCGGGGATGGTGATGAAGCCGGACCCATTTTTCGAAGCAGTTGAATCGCTCGGCGTTAACGCGCCGATTATTCTGCTATCTCCTCGTGGACGCCGTTTCGCGCAATCCGATGCCGCTCGATTTGCGGCGGGGTCCGAACTCACATTGCTGTGCGGTCATTACAAGGATGTGGATCAGCGCGTCGCGGACCATCTCGCGACAGAAGAGTTGTCGCTGGGAGATTTTGTGGTTAGCGGCGGCGAAGTTGCAGCGCTGGCGATTATCGATGCGACAGTTCGCCTGTTGCCGGGCGCGATGTCTGATCTTGAAAGCGCGTATGGTGATTCGTTTTATGAAGGCCGCGGAATTTCGGCGCCTAGCTATACGCGGCCACCTGAGTACCGCGGGCACGCAGTCCCCGAAATTCTATTATCCGGGGACCACGCGAAAATCGCGAAGTGGAAAAAGGATCAGGAGCGCTAGATCCGTGTTCAACTGCCTTTCCGTCAGCGTCTGCGGCGCCCGCCGCCAGCTGCCGGTATCGCTGCGATGTAATCGATCCGCGCGCTTACCGCGTTGCCACTTACCATCGGTTTCGAAAACTTCAAGTTCCGCACAACACCCATTGCGTCACGGTCGGTAACTGGGCTACCAGTCGTTGACTTGACTGTAACGGTGTTCATTACTGGAGCGCCGTTCGGGTCAACCACCACTGAAAGCGTAAAGGAATTGGGTGTTGAAGGCGCAAGCGAGGCCGCTCCACCGCTTACAACAGCTACTGGCTTGTCGAGGTCGCTCAGCTCGTAGACCTTCTCCCCATTCGCGCTAGTGGAACTGCCTGACGAAACCGGGCAGTACTGATTCTCGGCGAGAGTACTCGCATCGAGCTGGACACGCGTCGTGGTATTTGGGATTACCGCGGCGTCCTTGGACCACTGCAAAAATTTATCATTGGCAAACATCTCCGCTTCGATCGTGTAGGCTCCGAAAGGAACCGACGCGAAAGAGAATTCACCGTTCGCGTCGGCGCGGACGGTGTCGCGTCGCAGAGCCAGCAGCGAGTTGAGGGCTTGAAGATCGTTGCCAACCGCCGTTCCCGTCCAGTTAACACCGGATGGCGATTCGGCTTCGCCCTTGGCCTGCATCCAGACGGTCTTGTTAGCCAGCCACATGGCGCACGCGGTATCGCGTTTGGCCTCGGTGGTGGCGTCAGTTGTCCAGAGCTGGACGAGGACATTGGCCCCCTTGACCGTGGCGCCATTGGCACCCTTGGCGGTGATAACCCCGTTGACCGTTCCCGCCGGCATTCCGGCCTGGGCGCCGGCAAGGACCGGCCACGCAGGGAGGAAAGCCGCGGCGAGGAGGCAAGCGAACAGGCTGGGCGAAATTCGGCGGTTTTGCATTGTTCGGCTGGACGGATGGGGAGTGAGGAAGAAGCCCGGAATCATCGTACAAAAAGATGCGCGGTCGCGAAATCGGGCGCCAGATGTTCTCGCCCGGAGCGAGAGAATGATCCGCGCGGAATCAGGCGTTATATGCGGTTTTACGGGCGGCTGCCCGGTGGCGTTGTGGAAGGCGAGGTGTCGCGGCGGACCATAGTCGCGGCCCCGGCTGGATGCTATTGCAGATCGCCCAAGCGGCGGCTATTTTCCAAGACTGTCCCCGAAAACGCCGAGAAAACCCCATGCACGCCTTTAGTGAAACCCAGAAAGAATGGCTCCGCACCGATGTCCCCCCGTTCCGGGCTGGCGACACTGTGCGTGTGAACGTCCGGGTAAAGGAAGGTGACAAGGAACGCGTTCAGGCTTTCGAAGGTGTCTGCCTCGCCCGTCGCGGTGCGGGTGTTTCCGCGAGCTTCACCGTCCGGAAAATTTCCAACGGAATTGGCGTGGAGCGCATCTTTCCGCTGCACTCGCCAATGCTGGCAGACATCACCGTCGTCCGTCGTGGACGGGTTCGCCGTGCGAAGCTGTTCTACCTCAGAGCGCTGACTGGCAAGGCGACGCGCATCAAGGAACGCAAGGCCAAGCCATCTGCGGCACAGGCCGCCAAGGCCTGATGCGGTGGGGCCCTGTGGAGCGTGAGTTACGCTCTGCTGGCGGGCTCCTTCTGGCTGGAGTTGATGAAGTCGGACGGGGCCCTCTAGCGGGTCCCGTTGTCGCATGCGCCGTCGTGATGGACCCGAATGCAGCCATGATAAATGGCGTGGACGATTCAAAAACCATTAGCGCCGCTGATCGCCGAGAGCTGGCGGTGAAGATCGTGGCGCGCGCGCTCTGTGTGGGGCTCGGCGCTGCTTCGGTGAGGGAGATCGATAGTCTCAATATCTACCACGCCAGCGTTCTTGCCATCCGGCGCGCCATTGCAAAGCTTCGAGTGGCGCCGAATCATGTGCTTATTGACGGCCTTCCGATCCGTACCCTGGGTATCGAGCATCGCGCGATCGTTGGCGGCGACGGGAGTTGCTATAGCATCGCGTGTGCGTCTATCGTCGCCAAGGTTACGCGCGACCGTTTGATGACCTCGCTCGGCCGACGCTATCCGGCGTATCTTTGGGAGCGTAATGTGGGCTACGGAACGTCTGCCCACCTCTCGGCTCTCACATCTGATGGGCCGACCGTTCACCACCGCAAGAGCTTCGGTCCAGTCGCACAGTGCAAGATTCAATTCCCCTCGTAGGGCTCATCATGGGATCGCAGTCGGACTGGGACACGATGTCCCACGCCGCCGCGACCTTGGAGCAGCTTGGCGTTCCGTTCGAGAAGCGAATCGTCAGCGCCCACAGAACGCCGGATCTGCTGTTCGAGTATGCGTCCGGGGCTGCCGACCGTGGGCTCGAAGTGATCATCGCTGGCGCCGGCGGCGCGGCACATCTGCCCGGGATGTGCGCATCCAAGACCGCGCTGCCGGTGCTGGGTGTGCCCGTGGAGTCAAAGGCGTTGCACGGGATCGATTCTCTGCTGTCCATCGTGCAGATGCCGGCGGGCATACCGGTTGGCGCTTTGGCGATCGGCCGAGCGGGTGCCGTGAACGCAGCTCTCCTGGCAACTGCGATTATCGCGAATGGCCATCCCGAGTACCGCGCTGTACTCTCGCGGTTCCGTTCAGAGCAGACGCGAAGGGTGCTCGATGCGCCGGACCCGGGAGGCGACGCATGACGGCATGGCTCGTTCGCTTCGTGCTGCGATGGCTGGTCGGTTGGCTGGTTCCGTGACGGATCGCGCGCCACGCGAACAAAACGGCATGCGCGTTGGTATACTGGGCGCTGGCCAACTGGGACAGATGCTTGCACTTGCCGGCATTCCGCTGGGAATGCGTTTCGATTTCTTCTCGCCGACTGAGAGTCCGTCGGCTGAGGCCGTAGGGAGCGTCGTGATTGGGCAATACGACGATGCCAATGCATTGCGTGCGTTCGCGCAGAGCGTGGACGTGGTGACTTACGAATTCGAGAATGTGTCTGCCGGCGCGGTGGCCGAAATTGAGCCAATCACACCGGTGTGGCCGCCGAAGGCCGCGCTTGTCACGTCTCAGGATCGTGCGATAGAGAAGCGCAAGTTCACCGAGCTCGGCATACCGGTCGCGCCACACGCCCTTGTCGATTCGTTCGCGGAACTGGAGTCCGCGATCCGTGACATTGGTACGCCGGGGATCTTGAAGACGCGGCGGTTCGGCTACGATGGAAAAGGGCAGGTAGGAATCCACGCACGCTCGGATGCAGAGCCCGCGTGGAACGCGCTTGGCGCAGCACCGCTGATCTATGAAGGTCTCGTATCGTTCGAGCGAGAGCTATCCGTGATCGCAGTGCGTTCCAGAGACGGCGCGACACTGTGCTATCCGGTTTCGGAAAATCGTCATCGGAATGGGATTTTGCGCACATCGTACGCTCCGGCGGACCGGCTATCCGACAAGAAACGTCACGAGGCTGAGAGTTACGCACGCACGCTGCTTGGTGCACTGGACTACGTCGGCGTGATCGCAATCGAGATGTTCGACACTGACACGGGCCTGGTTGCGAACGAGATGGCGCCGCGCGTACACAATTCAGGCCACTGGACGATCGAAGGCGCGGAAACGAGCCAGTTCGAGAACCATATGCGTGCGGTGTGCGGATTGCCTCTGGGCGACTGTGCCCCCGTTGGGTTCTCGGCCATGGTGAACCTGATCGGAGAGCATCCGGATACCGCGGGTGTGCTCGCGGTCCCGGATGCGCACCTCCACCTGTACGGAAAGAGTGAGCGACCCGGCAGAAAGCTCGGTCACGTTACCGTGAGGTCGCGCACGCATGAGGAATTGAAGCGTCACGTAACGTCGCTTCGCAGGGTTCCAGGAATCGAGCCAGAATAAGCGCGTGATCAATCAGTCCACCATCGCATTTACCACGCTTGCATTCACATCGCTTCTGGCGATCGTGAATCCGTTGAGCGCGGTGCCGCTGTACGTAACGGCCACATCCGATCTGAGTACCACGCAGCGCGCAAGAACGCTTCGAATTGCAGTGGCGACAGGAATCATTGCGCTGGTGGCATTTGGGCTCGCCGGAACATATATCCTGCGTTTCTTCGGCATCACGACTTACGCCTTTCGCATCGCTGGCGGCCTGATCTTTCTTGGGATTGGAAATGACATGCTCAAGGCGAAGAAGTCGCGTGATCGGGCGACGCGCAGCGAGCATGAGGCCGCGGAACAGAAGTCCGATGTTGGAATCATTCCGCTCGGCATTCCGACACTCGCGGGTCCTGGATCGATCACGACGGTCATAACGCTGACGGCGCAGGCTGATAACAGGGTACAGCTTGTCGGGCTATACGGTGCGATCGTAGCCGTGATGCTCGTGTCGTGGCTCGTTCTGGCGGTCGCGCCGTTCATTGTCAAACGGGTTGGGCCGACTGGGATGAATGTGATGACGCGCCTGATGGGATTGTTGATAATGGTCATAGGAGTGCAATTCATAATCGAGGGGGTCCGCACGGTCGCACTCGACATTCTCCGCCATACATGATAGACGACGAGGACGTCTCCGATGACGAGGAATCGTCGGGTCCGGTCTTCCTCGATCGCACCGGGCGGCGATGGCCGAGGGTGCGGAAGTTCGCGATAGTCGTCGGGGTAATAACTACCCTGCTGTTGCTCTCGCTAGCGGGGATCGTGTTGCTTGCGCCGCCGGTGCTCCCGGCGTTCAATCCCGCGTCCAATACGGTGACGCCGAGGTTTGTTGGCAAGCGGGAAAACAGGAAGCGTCGCGCCAAGCGGAGCGAGTTGTACGCTGCGCTTCAGGTGCAACGCACGGCGAGGTCGATCCGCAACGCTGCAGCGGCTATCGAGCGCGAGTTCTCGGGGCCACCGAGTGCGAGACAGATACGTGCGGGATTCTACGTGTGGTGGGCCGATAATTCCCTCGCATCCTTTCGGCGGAATTACGACGACCTCGACTGGATAATTGCGGAGTGGGGCTATTTGTCTCCGGCGGGCGATAGCATCGATGTGAGCATGATCCAGAAGGACACGAGCTTCTTTGGAGTCTACGATTCCATTCCGTCGCATCCCAAGGTGCTTCTGCTCGTCAACAACGTTGACCGCAAGACGCAGCTATTCGGCTCAGCTGGCATCACCGCGATGCTCGCCGCACCTGCGAAGCGCGCGAAAGTGCAGAACCAGATACTCGCGACAATTCTACGATATCGGTTCGCCGGTGCGACCATCGATTTCGAGAACGTGCCGGACTCGTCGACGCAGCAACTGGTGGAATTCCAGCGACAGCTCGGCAGCATGCTCCACGCGCACGGGCTTCTGCTCACGCAAACGGTCTCGATCAATACTGCTGCGCAGGATCTGAAACGTTTCGCGGCGGTGAACGACTATCTGTTCCTGATGCTCTATGATGAGCATTATGGCAAGGGGGATCCCGGGCCGGTAGCGAGTCAGCGGTGGTATGTGGACCGGGCGAAAGAGATGCTGAAGTCCGTTCCGGCACGCAAGGCAATATTTGCCCTCGGTGCATACGGTTACGACTGGAACGACGCGGGTCCCGCAAATTCAGGCGAGACTTACACTTTTCAGGAAGTCCTGGCCAAGGGGCGCGACAATCCGGGCAGTTCGCACATGGGATTCGACCCAGTTGCGTTGAATCCTTACATGACGTGGACAGATGCAGACTCTACGGATCACCTCGTGTGGTACCTGGACGGCGCAAGTGCGTACAATCAGGTGCGGGCCGAGCGTTCTCTTGGTGCGGCTGGTTACGCCGTGTGGCGGCTTGGTGCGGAAGATCCCGCACTCTGGAAGGCAGTCGCGAGCAACCGTCCATCGGATGCAGCAAGCGCGCTGTCGGAGATACCGCCCGGCTACGAAACGGAGTTTATAGGGGAGGGTGAAATCCTCCAGATAGTTGCTTCTCCGCGAAGTGGCAGCAGGATAGTCACCGCCGATACCGCGCGCGGTCTGCTGACTGGCGAACGAATCGTCGCCTATGCATCGCCGTACATAGTCCGCAAGTACGGCAAGTCGGAGCACGAAGTAGCGCTGACGTTCGACGACGGCCCGGATGCGACATGGACTCCCCAGATACTGGACACACTCAAGTCTCGCGGCGTGACGGGTACGTTCTTTGTAATCGGACGGAACGTTGAAGCGCATATCCCGCTGATGCGCCGCATAGTGCGTGAAGGGAATCTGTTCGGCAATCATACCTTCACGCATCCAAACCTCGCGCTCACGTCGAACTTCGTAACGCGCCTTGAAATTGATGCCAACCAGCGATTGCTGGAAGCCGTCCTGGATCGGCGCTCGTTCTTCTTTCGGCCGCCGTACTTTGGCGATGCCGAGCCGACTACGAATGACGAGCTCGTCCCCGTCGATATTGCAAGCAAGCGCGGGTACGTCACCGTTGGATTGCACATTGACGCTGAGGATTGGCAGCCCATTTCTGCTGCGCAGATCGTAAAGAACGTGATGGAGCAAAGGTACTACGGTGGCGAAATGACAGCTGGCGGCCTCCGAGCGGGCGGAAACGTAATCCTAATGCACGACGGCGGCGGCAATCGCGCGCATACCGTTGCGGCGCTTGGACCGATCATCGATTCGCTTCGCGCTCACGGTGATACGATTGTTCCGTTATCAGAGCTCGCAGGTATCTCCAAAGCAGACGCGATGCCAGCGCTGCCGCCGCGGAGTGCGTTCACGCGGGACCTGGAGCTTTCGACATTCTGGGTCGTCAGCGGTCTCGAGTGGACGCTCTACTGGCTCTTTTTCATTGCCGTCGTTGTCGGTGCGATTCGGTTGGTGGTGATAATCATGCTGGCAACGTATCAGCGGTATCACCGCCGCAAACCGTCGGAGCCGTACACGCCACCGGTGACAGTCATCGTTCCAGCGTATAAGGAAGAATCGGTGATCGTAGCGACGCTTCGGAGCTTGCTCAACCAGGACTATGCGGGTGAATTGGATGTGGTTGTTGTTGACGACGGATCGCCTGACGAGACGTACAACGTTGTGACGCGTGAATTCGGCGGTGACAGCCGTGTGTCCGCGTATAGGAAGGAGAACGGCGGGAAGGCAACCGCGCTCAATTACGGAATTGCGCGTGCGCGCGGCGAAATCATAGTCTGCCTGGACGCGGATACACAGTTCACTCCCACCACGGTGACGCGACTTGTCGCACCACTCGTCGATCCCAGGGTCGGTGCGGTTGCGGGTAACGCCAAGGTTGGCAACCGGCACAACATGGTGACTCGTTGGCAGGCGCTGGAATACGTAACGAGCCAGAATCTGGAGCGGCGAGCGTTCGCAGTGCTCAACGCAATTACGATAGTGCCAGGCGCCGTCGGCGCGTGGCGCAAATCATACGTACAGGCTGTCGGCGGATTCAGCGACGATACGCTCGCGGAAGATCAGGATCTTACGTGGGCGCTCGGCCGAGAAGGAGTGAAAGTCACGTACGCCGACGATGCAATCGCCTACACAGAGGCGCCTGACACACTAAGAACACTTATTCGGCAACGGTTCCGCTGGTCCTTCGGAACACTGCAGGCTGTCTGGAAGCACAAGAAGATTACCTTCAGGCCCAGGTACGGCGCCCTCGGCATGATTGCGATGCCGAACGTGTGGATATTTCAGCTGTTCTACACCGCGATATCGCCGCTCGCGGACATGCTTTTTGCATGGAGCCTCCTGTCGGTTCTGTTGGCCAGGTATCAACACGGTGATCGGTATGCATTGAGCAACCTTGAAGACGTGTTGAAGTTGTACGTTATCTTCCTCGTAGTAGACTGGCTGGCAGCGGTAGTCGCATTTCTCATGGAGCCCGGCGAAGAGAAAGCGCTAACGTGGATCGTGCTCATTCAACGATTTGTCTTCAGACAGACGATGTACTGGGTAGTGATGAAGTCGATCGCGGCGGCTTTGCGCGGCCATGTAGTTGGGTGGGGCAAGCTTGAGCGAAAGGGGATGACGTTGTTGCCAACTACCGCGCTTTCGCATGCAGATGATCCCGTGCAACCATCGCCAGGACCGGCGACATGACGATTATTCCAACGCTTGACAGCATCCTTCGCTCTGAAGGTGTGCCGCGCTCGCTAATCGAGAAGTCGCCGCTCAGCACCATCATCTACGACATGGATGGACGGGTAGTATTTGCAAATCCAGCGTTCGACGGATTATGGGGCGTCGGTGCGTCGCGTGTACCGCCTGGGTATTCCGTGCGTCGCGATCCGCAACTGATCTCGCAGGGAATCCAGGCGCTGGTCGAGCGAGCGTTCCACGGGGAAGCAGTAGTGACGCCGCCGGCACGGTGCGACTCGGCGCTGAGGACGAATGGAGGGCGGTCTGTCTGGATAACCGGACACTTCTATCCGCTCGTCGGCACGGATGGTGTGCAACGCGGTGTTGCGCTGATTCACGTAAATCTCGCGGCGCGCATGGGCGCCGAGGAGGCCCTTCGTCACAGTGAGCACACGCTCCGGATGGCGCTGGACGCTGGTCGCATGGGAGCGTGGGAGTGGGAAGTCGCGACCGAACAGGTCCGCTGGTCAGAAACGTTGGAGAGAATTCACGGCCTCCAACCTGGAACCTTTGAAGGCACGTTTGAAGCGTACCAGCACGATATACATCCGGATGATCGCGAGCGAGTTCTCCGCAGCGTTGCGCGTACGCTTGAGGGTGAGGAGCATCACGTCTCGTACAGGATCGTACGACCTGACGGTGTGGAAAGGGTGGTGGAGGCCCACGGACGATTGCTTCGTGACGAAGCCGGCGAGCCGCAGCGCGTGGTCGGCGTCTGCACCGACGTCACGGACCAGCATCGAGCGGACGCCGCTGCGCGTTTTCTTATAGAAGCGAGTGAGTTGCTCGCATCATCACTCGACTACGACGTGACACTCGCCAATGTTGCAAAGCTTGCAGTACCGACACTCGCAGATTACTGCATCATAGATCTTCTTGACTCCGACCCGAGCGTCGGAGTGAGGCGTGTCGCTACAGCTCACGCAGATCCGGCGAAGGACGTCCTACTCGGCCGCGTCCGCGAGTTCCCACCGCGCCTCGACTCTGATGGCGTCGTCGCGCGGACGCTGAGAAGCGGGACAGTGGAAATCGTGACGCGGATTGACGAGGTGATGCTAAAGGCGTCAGCGGCCGGCCGCGACTCCCATCAGAACCTTCTCGATCTGCTCAGACCCACGTCGGTGATTTGTGCACCACTTGTCCTTCGCGGGACCATACTCGGAACGATCCTGTTGGCATTCGCTGATTCGGGCCGCAACTACGTGCAAGAAGATGTTTCACTGGTATCGGAACTTGCGCGGCGTGCTGCCTTTGCTGTTGACGGTGCGCATCTGTTCCGGGCAACCGAACGAGCGCGCGCCGAAGCGGAGCGAGCCGCCGAGGACGCCCGAGCAGCCAATCGCGCGAAGTCGGATTTCCTTGCCGTCATGAGCCACGAGCTTCGTACTCCGCTCAATGCGATAGGCGGCTACGCTGAACTACTAGCACTCGGCATTCATGGCCCGGTAACTGGGGAACAGATCGAGGATCTCGACCGGATCACGCGAAGTCAACGGCATCTACTGTCTCTCATCAATGACCTGCTGAATTATGCGAAGCTGGAGGCGGGTCATGTGTTGTATCGGATCGAGTCGGTTTCCGTACACGACTCGCTCGCCACTCTGGAGTTGCTGGTTGCTCCGCAATTCCTCAGTAAGGGGGTGACGCATGCGTTTCACGTGACGGACTCGACGCTCGCGGTCAGTGCTGATGCCGAAAAGCTTCGTCAGATTTTGGTAAATCTTCTGTCCAACGCTGTAAAATTCACGCCAGCAGGTGGCTCTGTCACAATCTCGACGCTGGCGAGCGGATATGATGTAACCATCGCCGTAACAGACACCGGAATCGGCATTCCTACGCCCAAGCTGAATGCCATTTTTGAACCGTTTGTTCAGCTTTCCAGGGATCTGACCCACAATCAGGAGGGCACCGGCCTCGGACTGGCGATAAGCCGCGACCTTGCGCGTGCCATGGGTGGCGACCTCATGGCGGCTAGCGAGCTTGGACGTGGTTCGACATTCACACTTACACTTCCTCGCGCGTAGCTATTCACGTGAAGGATACTCGCCGTTACATGGCCATCCTTCGCTTTGGAGTGTAGCACCGGACAGCCCTTAACGCTTCTGGGGGGTATTCGTCGCAGTCAGCGGAGGCCAACGCAACCATTTCCGATCTGGCGCCGTCTAATCGGCAATCATCTCGATCTTATTGAACAAAACCGTGACCGCTTCCATTCGTGACACCCTGCGCGCCGAGTTGGGCGATGCGTATATGATCGAGCGTGAGCTCGACGGGGGTATGTCGTGCGTGTTTGTCGCGGAGGACCGGGATCTCGCGAGAAAGGTCGTAATCAAGGTATTGCATCCCCACCTGGCCGCGACGGTTTCGATCGAGCGCTTCAGACGTGAGATCCTGACGGTGGCGGCACTGCAGCATCCTCACATAGTAGGCGTGCTGCGGACCGGAACTGCGGGCGGCCTGCCGTATTTCATAATGCCGTACGTCGACGGTGAATCCATCGCAACACGGCTTCGCGCTGGTCCGTTCTCTGTACGAGAGACCGTCGCCGTGCTGAAGGATGTTGCCCGGGCGCTCACCTTTGCTCACGCCCGTGGCGTTGTACACCGGGACATCAAACCCGGCAACATCCTGCTCGCTGGAAGCTCGGCCATGGTGACCGACTTTGGAGTCGCCAAGGCGCTTACCTCCGCGCGCCGCACCAACCCGACTGATCCGGCGGACGGCCTGACTACGGATGGGGCGTCGATCGGGACACTTTTGTACATGGCACCTGAGCAGGCGGCCGCTGATCCCGAGATTGACGGCCGCGCCGATATCTATTCTCTGGGTGCGACGGCGTACGAGATGCTCACTGGCGCTCCGCCTTTCGCTGGCCTTTCAGCGCGAGCCATGCTCGCGGCGCGTATGAGCTCGCTCCCGCCGGCGGTATCCACGTTGCGCCCAGAAGTTCCCGCAGAACTGAACGACGTGGTCATGCGCTGTCTGGCTCCGGAGCCAGCAGACCGACCGCAGACGGCCGAAGATCTTGTCGTGTCCTTGGAGCGGCCAGGTGTCCTGAGCGGTGAGTTTACAAAGGTGCCGCGGCCAGCGCGCAAGCGCGGGCTCGCGACCATAGGAGCCGGTCTCGCCTTGATCGCCATTGTCGGCGCCGGGTTCGCCACGAAGAATGGCCAGGCGACGGAACGCCCCCATACACCGTCGTCCGTCGCTGCGGCGGCAATCGGAGAAATAGCCGTGGTGCCGTTCGTCGACCTCGGCTCGGGCTCTGCCGACTCCAATGTCGCGATCGGGATAACCAATGCCGTTGCCGACAATCTCACGAAATCCGCCCACATCAGGGTGATATCACCGACAGCGTCGGCAGCGTTGGTCAGGGAAATCCGATCAGGACGCGTCCAGCCGGTCAGCTCGGCGCCGAAGCTGCTTTTGGAAGGTACCGTACAGCGAGAGGGCTCCAAAATCAGGGTAACCGCGCGGCTCAGCAACGCGTCCGACGGGGTCATGAAGTGGGCCGACGTGTATGATCGTGACGGCCGCGACCTCTTCAAGGTGACCGACGATATAGCGGCAGCAATTGTGGCATCTCTGCGGCATCCCGCGGCCTAGGTCTACTCGCGACATGCGGCTCCGTGCCGCCCCGTAGATTGAAGGAGAGCCAACCACGTGCGACCACCGCGCGAGGATGGATGCCTTCTTGTGCAGCGCCAATCGACGCTCGCACGTACCCGAAGCAATGATCCTTGCATCACGAGTGTGTGTGGTCGTTACGATCGTATCGATCGTTTCTCTTGCCGGCTGCGCTGTAGGTACGCCGGAAGTAAATGGCGTAGCCGCTGCCCCGCCGTCGCCAGCGAGATCATGGATTCCGCCGTCGCACGGGTTGGCAACGGTTCACGAGGCTCCCCGAGCAGCCATCCCGCCCGAAATGGTTTCGCGTGCAAGCAGCCTCACGTTGGGTGATGTCATAGATCTGGCGCTCCGCAACAATCCTGTGACCAGAGTTTCATGGGCACAGGCTCGCGCGGCTGCGGCCACGTTCGGATCCACTCGGGGCGCTTTTTTGCCTTCCCTCACCGGTTCTGCAACTGCCTCGCGCACCAGATCCGTGTCAGTAAACGGCGGCCGCAGCATAGAGCGAAGTCAGCTCAATCCTTCACTGGCGCTGAACTACTTGCTACTTGACTTTGGCGGCCGGTCCGGGACGATCGACGAAGCGCGGCAGAATCTCTTCGCAGCAGACCTGACCCACAACGCCACCATTCAGACGGTAATCCTCCAGGTTGAATCCGCATATTTCACCTACATGGCGAATTCTGCGCTGCTCGGCGCGCAACGGTCCGCAATCGCGGAAGCGCGCGCCAATCTGGCGGCCGCGGAGCAGCGCGACAGTGTCGGACTCGCGACAATCGCGGATGTATTACAGGCGCGCACGGCGCTCTCCCAGGAGCAGTTGAACTTCGAGACGATTGACGGAAACCTGAAGACCGCTCGGGGGGATCTTGCCGCTGCGATGGGGATCCCACCCAACACCGCCTACGACGTTGGGCTGCTTCCGGAGACTCCGCCGGTTCGCACTGTTTCCGTGACTGTTGACAGTCTGATTACCGAAGCAGTGGATCGCAGGCCCGATCTTGCCGCCGCCCGTGCAACGGCTGCATCCGCTACGGCGGCGGTTCGAGTAACACGGTCAGTCGGACTGCCGTCACTCGCGTTGGGAAGCACGGCCGGCCGGTCCTACTCGGATCCCGGGAACTATGGTGGAAGCTCGTACGGTATAACATTGGGCCTCTCCATGCCATTGTTCACCGGCTTTTCTCACGCGTACGATGTTGCCGCCGCGCGTGCTCGCGCGGACGCAGCGTCCGCGCGGGCCGATGTTCTGGCGCAACAGGTGACGACGCAAGTGTTTACTTCGTATTACACGCTCCAGACGGCCGGGCAACGCGTTGTAACAGCCGCTGATCTGCTTGCGAGTGCCACGCAATCCGAACAAGTCGCTGCCGGGCGTTACAGGGAAGGGGTCGGCAGCATCATTGATCTGCTCACTGCGCAAAGTGCGCTCGCGAATGCACGCGCACAACAGGTTCAGTCGAAGTGGCAGTGGTACACTGCGCTTGCACAACTTGCCCACGATGCTGGAGTACTTGGCCCGCGAGGTGAGACGCCATTCCCGTTTGGCTCCGTTCCGGACACTACATCATCGTCGCAGACCGTGTTGCATCCATGAGTTATAAATCGCAGTTCGTTTGTTCGGCGGTGATACTGGCGTCGGTGGCAGGTTGCTCCAAGCCAGCGCCGAAAAAAACCGAGGCCATTCCCGTCATAGTTGCTACGGCACGCCGGAGCGCGGTCCCCTACACGCTCACTATCAACGGAGTCGTTGAACCACTCCAGACCGCGGCCGTCGAAGCACAGGTGGGCGGAATACTTACCGACGTTGCGTTCACTGAAGGTCAGAGTGTACGAGCCGGTGACGTATTGTTCCGGATAGACGCTCGGCCTTACGTCGCTACGCTCGATCAGGCAAAGGGCCAGCTCGCGCGCGATCAGGCACAGGCCGCCAACGCAAAGCGGGATGCCACACGTTACAACGCGCTGGTTGAAAAGGATTACGTGACACGGTCCCAGGCAGATCAGGCTACCGCGACGGCCGCATCCTCCCTTGCCACGGTGGATGCCGATCGGGCCGCCGTCGAGCGTGCGCAACTGGATGTTGCGAACTGCACGATCCGCGCGCCAATCGCGGGTCGCACAGGCAGCTTGCTCGTGCGCAAAGGCAATCTGGTGAAAGCGAATGCTTCAACGCCGATGGTGGTCATCAACCAGATTCAGCCCATTCTCGTCCGGTTCTCGATCCCGCAGGGCGAACTCCCGGATATCCAGCGTTACTTTGGCGCAGCGACACCGCTGGTCGTACACGCCATTCCATCAGAAGGAACTGGCTCGACGCTGAACGGGACGCTCGCCTTTGTCAACAACAGTGTTGATTCCACGACCGGAACAGTGTTGCTCAAGGCACGCTTCGAGAATCCGGACGGTACACTGTGGCCGGGTCAGTTCGTGACCGTTGCGCTTCGCCTGTACGTTGATCCCGACGCACTAACGATTCCCGCATCGGCAGTCCTCACTGGTCAGGAAGGGACGTATGTGTTCACCGTAGATACGTCCGGAAGTGCGACGCAGAGAAGTGTGAAGGTGGCGCGAAGCGTGGACTCGATTGCGGTCGTATCCAGTGGAATCTCGGCTGGCGATCGTGTGATTACCGACGGTCAGTCGCGTCTCATTCCAGGGTCAAAGGTTGTCATTCGACAGGCGGCGACCGTGGATACTGCCCATGCGGCCAACGGCCCGCCGGGAAGTCCCGACGAATGACAGGACTCTTCATCCGCAGGCCAATCATGACGACGCTCGTCATGATCGCGATTCTATTCTTCGGAGTCGCGTCGTATCAGCGGCTTCCCGTAAGCGATCTGCCGTCAGTCGACTTCCCCACAATCAGTGTGAGTGCGAGTCTCCCGGGCGGTAGCCCGGAAACGATGGCGTCCGCCGTTGCGACACCACTCGAGAAGCAGTTCTCGACGATTGCGGGAATCGACAACATGACGTCGACCAGCCAACTGGGCTCGACGTCTATCACGATTCAGTTCGCGCTCGACCGCGACATTGACGCGGCCGCGCAGGATGTGCAGGCCGCGATATCGCAAACACTGCGCAGACTCCCGCTCGGAATTCTGCCGCCGTCGTACCGGAAG
The DNA here is from genome assembly GCA_039924865.1 of Gemmatimonadaceae bacterium. Lineage (GTDB taxonomy): Bacteria > Gemmatimonadota > Gemmatimonadetes > Gemmatimonadales > Gemmatimonadaceae > Fen-1247. The sequence goes on from JBDTAB010000145.1 coordinate 27,964, forward strand.
GTAAACCCGGCCGATTCCCCGATTCTATATCTCGCGCTTACGTCCAGTACAATGCCGCTCTCGCAGCTGGATGAATACGGCGAGACGGTGATGGCGCAGCGTATTTCGATGACTCCCGGTATTGCGCAGGTCGTCGTGTACGGGTCCCAGAAATACGCGGTGCGCGTGCAGCTCGATCCCACATCACTCGCGAATCGTGGAATCGGCATCGATGAAGTGGCTACGGCGATCAACGCACAAAACGTCAACATGCCCACCGGCACCCTTTGGGGACCAAATCGGGCATATACAGTCGAGACCAACGGTCAGCTCCAGAACGCAGCGCAGTTTCGGAAGATGGTGGTCGCCTATCGCAACGGGGCTCCGGTCCACCTCAGCGAGCTTGGCCAGGTACTGGACGATGTCGAAAACAACAAGACCGCAAGCTGGTACAACAGCGAGCGCTCTGTGGTACTCGCGGTTCAGCGACAGCCCGGCACCAACACCGTCGCTGTCGCGCAAGGAGTCAAGAACCTCCTTGCTTCGCTGCGGGAACAGATTCCGGCCAGCGTTCAGGTACATGTACTGTACGACCGATCCTCGTCGATCGAAGCCTCGGTAGATGATGTAAAATCGACACTCGTGCTCACGTTGTTTCTCGTGATCATGGTGATCTTCCTCTTCCTGCGAAATGTCTCCGCGACCGTCATCCCAAGCCTTGCGCTACCGATGTCGCTCGTTGGCACGTTCGCGGTGATGTACATACTCGGGTACTCTCTCGACAATCTGTCGCTGATGGCGCTCACGCTGGCCGTCGGATTCGTGGTCGATGATGCGATCGTGATGTTGGAGAACATCGTCCGGCACATGGAGATGGGAAAGACTCCGATGCAGGCCGCTTTCGATGGGTCGTCCGAGATCGGATTCACGATCATGTCGATGACGTTGTCGCTTACGGCGGTCTTCATACCACTCCTGTTCATGGGTGGTATTGTTGGGCGTCTCTTCCATGAGTTTGCAGTTACAATCGGTGCGGCCATCCTGGTGTCAGGCTTTGTATCGCTGACTCTGACGCCAATGCTTGCGAGCCGATTCCTCAAACCCCCATCGCATGACCATGGTCGCATGTACAATGTGACAGAGCACGCATGGGAACGAATTGCGCACGGCTACGCTAGCAGCCTCGACTGGGTCATGGAGCGGAGATTCGCCGCGCTGATGTTCTCGCTTGTTGTGCTCGTGGCTACGGGGGTGCTTTTCAAGCTCGTTCCCACGGGATTCATCCCGACGCAGGATACCGGGCAGATCTCAGCTACCACCGAAGCGGCACAGGGGACCTCATTTGCCGATATGGTTACACACCAGCAGCAGATCGCCGCAATCGTCGCGCGCGACACCAATGTGTCCGGGTTCATGTCATCGGTTGGCTCATTCAGTGGAAGCGGCAATCAGGGGCGCATTTTCATCGGTCTCAAGCCGTTCGGACACCGCCTTAGCGCGGATAAAATTGTGAACGAGCTTCGCCCAAAGCTCACTGGCGTTCCCGGGATGGATGTGTTCATGCAAGTGCCGCCTGCAATTCAGATCGGCGCTCGCTCTGCGAAGAGTCTCTATCAGTACACCATGCAGGCGCCAGACATCGCGATGCTGGACTCGGCTGCGCAGAAAATGCAAGCGCGGATGCGTGGCATTCCAGAGCTTCAGGATGTGACCAGCGATCTCCAGATCGCCAATCCGCAGGTAAACGTCAACATCGACCGTGAGCACGCGGCCGCACTTGGCGTGACAGCCCAGCAGATCGAAACGGCGCTCTACGACGCGTATGGATCGCGGCAGGTGTCGTCCATCTACACGCC
>JBDTAB010000146.1:0-7606 GCA_039924865.1 Gemmatimonadaceae bacterium
TGCGAGCAGCAACGCGGATCGCGAATGACGGCTTCGCCAGGTTCTTGAGCCCGATGCCTCCGGTGACTCGTATCACTCCGTTGCTGCGTGCAACGAGAGAATCGATGACGACTGTATCGCCGAGCAATCTAATGTTGGTCGCCACGCCGTTAACCATAAGGCCCAGCGGAACGATTCTCCCGCTGCCATTCCATAGTGCGACCGTTCCCTCGACGTCTGGATGGTTGATGGTTCCCGCGACCGTGAACTTGGCGCGTGCCCGCCCTGTGAGATCCGAGACAACATCCGACACTTGCGGGATGAGATTGAGCGGGAGTGAATCTGCAGTGACGGTCGCCGCGATGGCGCGGTCGCGCGGGACACGCGACCCGGTAACCCCGGACAACGCGAGATTTATGGGGATATCGCCCTGCGCGGTGATTACTGGTGCCTTGCCCTCGGGTGCGGCGTTCGCCGTCGCATGCAACGTCTGGTCGGCGTAGCTCAACTTGCCGTGGACTTCCGGCGTTGCGTGACCCATGTAGTAGAATCGCTCGATACCGAACACACTGGTAAGTCGCGGCGCCGCGCTTGTCCCCTGCATGTGTGCCTCTACCGAGACCAATCCGTGCGCGTTGATGTCACTCTGGAGTAAAGCGACGATATTACCAACGTCGAACTGTGTGACGCTCAGCTTGAGATCCGCGTCCCCCGTGGCCGGTAATGTCCCATTCAGGAACACGCGGCTGCCGCTCTTCGTGGTGACTTCGAAATGGTCGATCGATGTTCCGGCCGTACCAAAATGGATCGTGGATGGCCCCGTGCTCGAGTACAGCGTACTGTCAAATCGGAGTTGCAAGCTGTCGAGACGGATGTCGTCCTGATCCTTGTTGAGAACGTAGGCGGCGGTCGCATTGTATACGCGATTTGAGTCCTGATGGATCGACAGTCTGAGTGTGCCGCTTGGGTGCGTGTATGCTGTCGTCAACGAGACTGTATCGAGCGCGAAGCCCATCGCGAGTACGTTGACGGCGCTCGCTTCCGCACTGAGCCGGGATTCCGGCGTTAGTGCAGAAGTCCATGCATAGTTGGCGCTCACGCCACGCACCGAGTTTCCGAATGCGATGATGTTTTGAGCCGTCGCCGATCCGGTCATGTCGAAGGTGTGAATATTGCCGGTCGCGGTACCGTGCGCGGCGACGGATCCCCTAAGCTCTCTGCGAGGTATTACGCGCGGTGTATCGACCGGAAATGCTGGCAGAGGCTTGCCGGTAACCGCCCGCTCCACCATCGTTGCCCGCGCCGCTTGCGCGCGTGCCGAGTCTGCCCGCGAAATACGCTCGGCCAGTATCGCTGGCCGCGGGTGAACCGCGCCAGTGTCTGCCTGAGGAAGCACCCGCTGCAGCGCGCTCAACGAGTCGATTGTGACCGTGTACTGCAGTTTGCCGCTGCGACCCCGTACCAGTCCGAATTGCCCAGCTGCGCTTGCATAGCCATTGGGCACGTCAACCGCGAGCGTGTCGATTGTCAACATGCCGTCGGCCGCTGCCAGTCGGATCAGCGCGGAGTCGACGCTTACACTGTCGTATACCGACGGCTTGATCTTGGCAGTCGCAGTCGTCGTGAGCGTCGCGGGGTCGAACCCCGTGCCGCGCGCCGCCAATTCCGCCGTAAATGACGTGCTTGGCGCCTTGGTGCTGATCTGACTCGCGTCGAACAGATGCGCCGTCAATCCGAAATCATACGGCTGCGGTTTCGTTTCAAGACCAACCGTTCCGTGGGCCGTTATTGAACCGCCATCCGGCGTCGTGAGATTCGCATCGACAACCAGGTTGGACATCGGCCCCGTGGCGGAAACCGGGCCAGTGACACTTCCGTGTAGTCCCGCGGCTGGCGCGAACTTGCCTGCCGTCGCGAGCGACAGCGGAAGCAACTGGAGGTTCGCGTTCACCAATGGTACTCGACCGCGGCTCGCAAAAACTATGGTCCCGGTTGCGTGAGATCGACCTGTAACGTCATTGTGGACCAGGTCGGCGCGCGCATTGAGGCGCGTCGCGGTGCTCCCGTCGAGGACCACCTTTCCAGTAAGCGTCCCGCCGATCGGAAGACTGGGATCCATCGAGCGTGCAAGCGCGACCCGCAACGGCGCCAGTGTCACATGCAGATCGCGCGCACGGACAATGCCCTTGTCGGCGCCCACGATTCCCTGGGCCAGCACGTGACTCGTTCCACTAATGTGATCATCAAATGTGACGTCGGCATCGAGTTTGAGTGCGCCGAATCCACCAGTCGCGGCCATGTGACCGGTAAGGTATCCCTGGCGCGGTGACTTTATGGTTGGGAAAAGTTGCTGAATCGTTCGCGTATCCAGCCGCTTCACTTGAATGTCAGTGTCGTGGAAGGCAAGGGTGTCGTTTACCAGAACGCCAAGCTTGCCAGTCATTGCCGCGCCCGCCACCGTCAACGACGCGTTGGTCGCGGCATAGTCGCTAGTCTTCCCGACCCAGTCGAGCGCGAAGTCCATGCGTCCGTGGCCGTCCTCAGGAATCGATGGATCGATCCAGAGCATGTCGTTCGTGGCGATCGTGTCGCCATGGAGCCTGAGCCGTAGATCGTTACTATCGATATTGTACCGGCCAGTTATGCGAGAAAGTTTTGAACTCGCCAGTGACGCCGCGACATTGCTGAAATACAATGAGTCGGCAAGTACCGTGAAGCGCCCCTTCACATCCGTCACACGTACGGATGGCGGCTTGAGCGGTTCCGCGGTCATGCGGAGTGCCGACACATCTATTATCTGACGCTTGTCCTCCGGATCCTCCAGCCGCATCAGCGGAAACGTTCCGTAGATGTTTCTAAAATCGGAAGTCTTCTGGAAGCCACCGGGTACTCGCTTCAGGTTGAGCCGCCCGATGTCGCTCGTCGCGACCCGGATGACGCTGTCCTTCTGCGTTGTGCTGAGCATTGAATCGGGCGCCCACGGACTACTCGCCGTAATGCGCCCATCAACTACGGTGACGTTGCGCAGCGTTATCCATGAAAGAAAGCCTGGTGCAGAAGGCGCTTGCGTTGTATCACGCGGATAGATTCTGTCCCAATTCCACTTTCCACCCGGCACTCGGTTGAGGACAATGATCGGATGCACGAGTGTTACGTCGTCGAGATAGATCCGCTTGTCGATGAAGTCCCGGATCGCATATCTCGCGTGAATCGTGTCCACTGTGACGAATGGCGCATGCGCGCTGTCGGTAATTGTTACGCCGACGATCGTGGCGCCGGTGAGCAGGTTTCCATCGATTCGATCGACGCTCAGGTAGCCGTGCGTTGCATCCCGGATCACGCCCACCAGGTAGTTTTGGACATGCTTCCTGCCCCACGAGCTTTGCGTAAGCACGAGCAGTGCGGCGCCCGCGATTACTATAAGCAGGACAATTGCGCCCGCCGAGATCGCGGCGACGGAGCGCTTGCGCACCTAGTAGGCCTCTCCGATTGACAGGTGCAACGTGAGTCGCGCGAGTATCGAGTTGAGCCCACCGCTCTGCTTGGTAGGTGAGTAGACGCGTGCACTATCGAGTCGCACGAGTCGTTGGCCGCCACTCTCGGGGTCTTCCGTCACGACCGGCAGCTTGCTGGTCGAGGTCGGATTGATTCCGACGTCGATGCGAACCGGGCCAACGGGGGAGCGATACCGTACGCCGAAGCCGGGCGTGATGGCAGTCTTGCTTCGCGGCAGCTCCGGGTTCGTGTTCTGGCCAAGGTATGCACCATCAACGAATGTCGCGCCGATGATCGGCCCGAAAAGCGGGAACCGCAGTTCGACGCTTCCTTCAATCAATTTGTCCCCGCCGAGTGGGCGCGGCTCGAAGTCGCGGTCCTTGAAAGGTCCGTTTGGGCTGCATTTGGTGATGGTCGCCGAAGTGCATTGCGCATTGAGCGTGTCATTCGCAAGCAGCTTCGACGCGGAAATCGTCAGTACGCGCGGTCCGAACTGTCCTTCTCCGAACCCGCGGACGGAATTCGAGCCGCCGGCGTAGAACCGCTTTCTCGGGTTCAGTATCGAACCCTCGTCCAGCGGACTGCTACTCACGCCAACGGCTTGTGATGTGCTCGCAAGCGCGCCCACCCATCCGAGCCGGAGGTGGCCGCCCAGCACCGCATGTCGGCTGACCGGAATGAATCCGGCGAGGTCACCGGTTGCACGGTTGTACCGGAAGTCGGAAAGTGTGTAAGAGGACGCGTGTTCCAGCGCGAACTGAGTCCGATATCCGTTGTGCGGCTCAAACGGATCGTCGGTTCTGTCAAGCGAGAACGTCAACGCGATGGGCGAGAGCTTCTGGCGCGCCCGCAGCGCGGAAAGTGTCGCGGCGTCACAAATGCCGTAGTTGATGCAAAAGTAGACGTCACCGGCCTGCGTGTTCGTCTCTTCAAACCTGTAGTTCAGACTGAGCGGTCCTCGTGGAGTGACGGTGCGAGTAAACGTCGCGCTCAACCCGAAGCCCTTGTCGACGTATATCCCCGGCGCACTCCGACGATGCGCGAATACACCGAGAGCGGCCTCGTTGTTCGGCGATCCAAACCACGGGTATCTCAGATCGGCGCTTGCTGTATACGTAGGCGCGAGGTACTGCGACTCCGAGCCACCCACCACTGTTCGCCCGACGTCGTAGAAGATTCCGTTTCCGTTCAGTGAATTCGCGAACAGGTTCCCTACGGTCGCGTCGAGAGTGAGTCTCTTGGCGCCCCTCATGAAGTTGTAGTTGGTGAAGTGGCCGCCGACCTGTATGAAATCGATCGTGCTGAACCCGGCGCTGTATCGCACGTCGTGTGGCGGAGCCTCTTGCAAATCGATGACCACGTGCTTGAGCGAATCGTCTGCCTGCGGCACCTCGATGGCTGCGCGCCGGAACAGATTGGACTCATAAAGCGCCCGCTGGCTCGCAAGTACGTCAGCGCGCCGATACAAAGCACCCGACTTGAATGAGAGCGACTTCAGAACAGTGCGATCGGATACGCCTTTGTTGCCCGTTACCTTGATCGTAGCAACGCGGGATCGCCACCGCGGGTTGATCTTGATTGTCACCCTGGCAGTCTTTGCGACTGTGTCGACAACTGTGGCTGTGTCGACCAGGGCATCCGAGTACCCTCGATCCCATAACCGCGCGTCCAGCAGCGTCAGCATCGAGTCCAGCCTGATGAGACTGTATGGGCTTCCCTCGCGCAGGATATGTGTTCCGCGAAGGTCGCGCCGTGTCAACACAGTTGTATCCTGCGCGATCGTGACGGAGGACACAGTCGTGGGCGGCCCTTCCTTCACGCTGATCGTTACGTGTACGGTGTTGTCTCCGGCTGGGGCGACTGTCGTATCGACCTGAGTGTCGCGGTACCCGCGCCTGAAGTAGAACACCATCACACGCAGCATGTCGCGCGACAGCTCGGCGCGGTTCAGTGAGACGTGCTTGTAAAACAACGGCGACTTGCTGAAGACGCAGATCGGTCTCAGAAGAACCGATGCGCAGTGCGACTCGTCCGTCGAAATATTGAGCCTCAGTTCGTCGGGGTCGACGGCGTTCACCCCCTTGAGGGTCAGCTTGCTGATCTCAGGGCTGCCGTTGAACTCCCGCGAGCTTTGTGCCGCCACCGAGGAGCCCAACAGCGTGGCGATTGCCAAGGCGGCCGCCACAACCCGTGCAGGTAGTCGCCCGGTCGTGAAGTGCATGCGCCTCAGAGAGCAAAGCCCGGGCCGAAACGGCGGGCCTTCCACCTGCAGGTCGTCGCGCCGCATTCGTCCGCGGGGCAGTTGACGTCGATCTACCTGATCAGAGCCCCGAGAGCAGTGCGTCGTTGTTCGCCGTGGCCGCGATGCGCTTGATGAGCCACTCCATCGCAGAGCTCGACGGCATCTGCTGGAGCCCACGGCGGAGCGTGTAAACGTGGTCCAGCTGGTCGGGACGAAACAGCTTGTCCTCGCGTCTGGTACCGCTGATACCGATGTCGATCGCCGGAAAAATGCGCTTCTCCGCGAGGCTCCGGTCCAGTTTGATCTCGCAGTTGCCGGTGCCCTTGAACTCCTCGAAGATGACATCGTCCATGCGAGAGCCTGTCTCTACGAGGGCGGTCGCGATGATCGTGAGCGAGCCGCCACCGTTTTCTGGCGACACCGAGCGTGCCGAGCCAAAGAAGGCCTTCGGCTTGGCCATCGCTGACGAGTCCAGGCCGCCGCTCATAGTCCGACCAGTGCCACGCTCGACAGTATTGTATGCGCGCGCCAGCCGTGTAATCGAATCCAGCACGATCACCACGTCCTTGCCCAGCTCAACCAGCCTGCGTGCGCGCTCCAGCGTCATCTCTGCGACGTCCGCGTGGCGCTGGGCGGGCATGTCAAAGCTCGATGCCACGACCTCGCCGTACCCGATCGAGATCATGTCGCTCACCTCTTCCGGACGCTCATCCACTAGTAGAACGAACAACTGCACTTCCGGCTGATTTATCGCGATCCCCTCGATCACAGCCTGTAGAAGCATCGTCTTTCCAGCTCGTGCGGGCGCGACGATCAGTGCACGCTGCCCGTATCCGATCGGCGCAATGAGGTCGATCGCGCGCCGCGTCAGTTCCGGACCTGCCTTGGCGGGGCGCCCGGTCTCGAGCGACAACTTTCTGTCGGGATAGGACGCGATCAGCGAGGCAAATTCAGGCCGTCGAAGCGCTGACTCAGGTTCTCCTCCGTTTACGCTCAGCAACTCAGCAGCCGTCACTCGGCCCCGTTGGTCCTTTCCAACCGTCACAGTGACCAGATCTCCGCGGCGAAGCCCTGCCTGCCGGACTAGTTGTGTGGGAACGAATGGATCGTTCGGGTCGGCGAGATAGCTCTGTGCGGCATTTCGTAGGTATCCCGCATCGCGATGCGGGTCGAACAGTCCCGATGTTTCACCTTCAACAACGATCGGACCAACTGGTCCACGAGCCGCCTGATCGACTGGTTGCCCACGAGTCCGACGATTGCTCCGGCGGCCACCGCCAGAGAATTGCTGGCTACCGCTCTGATGCTGCCGCGGCTGTTGTTGCTGGCGTTGCTGCGGCTGCTGCTCCTGATTGCCGCCCTGACTGTTTCGGTTGCGATGCCTGAATCGGCGTGACCTGCCGCGCCCCTGGCTTCCAGCGCCTCGCTCGTTTCCGCCGTCCTCCTGCGGATTGCCATTTCCACCGGACTCACCACCGGAGTCACTGGCCGCCGGTGAGTCGGCCTGACCGGCGCCGCCGTTGGCCGATCCGGAATCGCCGCCGCCGCCGCCGTCGCCGGCAAAATTCTCGGGAGGAACCGCAGCAGCGGCGGGCGCTTTCTGGGCTTTCTTGCGAGGCTCGGGTGCAGCAGTCACAGCCGACGCAGATTCGGGGGCGGTTTCTAGGTACGGGTTCGCATCGGAAACCGCATCGGTGGATCCAGTGTCATCGGGATTTTGCCCGCGACCGCGACGGATTGGACGTCGGCGTTCAGTCATGTAAAAGGGATTTTTTCGGGTACAGGGGCGCCGGCGACACTCGCCGCAGGCGCATTACGCAACGCGCGCGAGGCGCCAACGTTGCGGTCACTCGATTTGTCTTATTGATTCGGAAGTGTCTCGGGGAGCGC
>JBDTAB010000147.1:0-3461 GCA_039924865.1 Gemmatimonadaceae bacterium
AGGATAAGACGGGCCTCATCGCTGCCGCCATGGGTGGCACCTTCTTTTTGGACGAAGTCGGCGAGATGACACCCGCGACGCAGGTCAAGCTCTTACGCACGCTGCAGCAGCGCGAAGTGCTGCCTGTCGGTGCGACGGAAGCCATCCCGGTGGATGCACGCGTGATTGCCGCGACCAATCGCGACCTCGAGCGCGACGTAAAGACCGGTCAGTTCAGAAGTGACCTCTACTATCGCCTGAACGTGATCGCGATCCACCTCCCGCCGTTGCGCCAGAGAAGGGAAGACATCCCGCTCCTCGTCGACACGTTTCTCGCGCGCGCCAAGGATCCCAACAAGACCGTGAGCGCAGAAGCCATGAGCGCGATGTGCGAATACGACTGGCCCGGCAACGTTCGTGAACTCGAGAACGCGCTGGAGCGGGCAACGATCGTGACGACCGGATCCATCATCGCGCCGGACGCACTACCTGAACGAGTCATTAGTAGATCCGGCGAACACCTCGTCCGCGATGTCGAGCGCCTGGATCCGACACTGGACATGATTGAGCGCGCCTATATAAAGTGGGTGCTGGAGACCAACGGCGGCAACAAGACGCGTGCTGCCGAGGTGTTGGGCATAGATCCATCAACGCTGCATAGAAAGCTCCAGAAAATGGACGGCTCAGCGTGATGCTGTAAAGAATCGCGACATTGCGAATTGCCATAAACGTTGCAGAACGCCCCGCCATTTTTGCCTCAGTCAGAATCGCTAAAGTTCGCAACACGTTGGACGATAATGACTTACAACCCGGAAATTGTCTGGCGCGACCGTTGCCAGTACAGTGACCGAGCACCGCAACCGTAACATCCCACGACCCCTTAGGAGACACCTATGAAGCGCAGCACAAAAGGTTTTACCCTCATCGAACTTTTGATCGTCGTCGTCATCATCGGCATTCTGGCCGCGATCGCGATCCCGAAGTTCGCAGCAACGAAGCAGAAGGCGTACGTCGCCGCAGTCAAGACGGATCTCAAGAACCTCGCGACTGCTGAGGAAGGTTATGCTTCTTCGCACAACGGCGTGTATCTGACGACCGCTGAGACAATCGCTGGGCCGGACAGCTCGAGCACCGCAGGCTTTGCCTATGCGCCGTCGACTGGAGTCAGCGTGACAATCGGCGGCACAGCGCCAGGATATAGCGCCACCGCGACGAGCTCATCGGTCACTGGCATGACTTGCGCGATCTACTACAACCAGGCCGCAGTAGCGCCTGCGACATCGCAGGGTGTGCCAATGTGCACGGCCGGCTTCTAAGCTGGAAGCTTGACGCAACAAATACAAAAAGGAAGGGCGGCCATGCGGTCGCCCTTCCTTTTTGTATGGTGTAACGGAATTGAGACTCACGCAGCAGCAGGCGTATCGATGAAAAATGCACCGGCGTCCGCATTCCGGCTTGGACTACTGCCGCGTGACAGCGCTAACGTCGCTCATGGCAAGCCATTCCGTAGTGGTACGTCGAGGTTTCATTCTTGTTGAAGCGCTGATTGCGCTGCTCGTTCTTGGCGTCGCCTTCGTAGCCTTTGAGAGCTCATTGGCCGTCATCATTCGTTCGGTCGCCGCTTCCGAGCGGGAGGCCACCGCGGCACGGCTTGCGGAAGCGCAGCGCGAGAATGCTTTCTCCATCGTGTGCGGATCGGGCTCCGGCGCCGACTCCGTCGACGGTGTCGTCGTAGCGTGGACAGCCTCCGCTGCGGCCCCTCTAGTCCATCTTACTCAGACCAGCAGCTATGAAAGTCGCTTCGGTCAGCGCGTTGAGACGTATGACGCAACAGGGCGTTGTTACTGAGCCGTAGGCCGTAATCCCACAGCCCGGCTGGCTACTGGCACAATCTGGCCATTATCGCGCAGAAAAGCCCTCTCCGATTGAGTGAAATGGCTCTACAGTGGCTCTCATGTCGGATATCCATACCTCGAAAGCGGTCATCACCGACCGGCCGGATCTACGCGCGGCAACGCCACCTCAACGTCGGATCGCAGGTGGTTCACGACGCGGCGTCACGCTGATCGAGTTGATCATGGGAATCACCGTATTGATGATCCTCATGGCCATTGCCGTAGCCCAAATCACACGGCTGCAGCGCGCCTACGCCGCTGTAACATCGGCGATGCAAATCCGGGCGCGATTGCGTGACGGCAGCGACATCGTCCGAGCAGATCTACGCGGAATCGCCTCGGCTGGCGCAAGTATCATCTCGAAGTCTGACACCGCGATTGAATTCTACTCTGCTATTGGCACCTCGACAATTTGCACCATTCCATCTGTCTCTACCGTCACGCTACCCCCTGGCAGCGTGCCGAGCGCGAGGGTGCTCTCTGCGTGGGTCTTCATTCCGGACATCGGCGATGAGGTTCTGATCCTCGCCGATTCCACACCACTTGCGCCACCAATGTGGCAGAGTGCTGCCATTACCGACGTCACGACGATCCCAACGACGATCGGATGTCCTGCTGCAGCTGGGCTACTTTCCCCGGCGGATGTAGCCGGGCCAGAAATGTCCTATCAGATTGCACTGACCGCTGGCACGTCAATGAGCATCCATACCGGCGCCCCGGTGCGGGTCATCCGCCACGTGCGATACAACGTCTATCGCGCAGGGGATGGCAGTTGGTATCTAGGCTACCGGATCTGCAATTCAGGGTGCTCCGGAGTGCAACCTGTCAGTGGTCCGTATACCGGCGGTAGTCAACCACCTATCACGTTTCACTTCTTCAGGCGCGACGGAACCCGTCTCGCCGATGGTAGCTCTCCGGCCGACGTTTCACGGATTGAAATTTTGCTGCGCGCCTCGTATTCCCAACCGTTCCGCCTGCCGGGAATGGCGACGGGTGTTTCGTCGGACTCGGTAATCGCGTCAGTCGCGCTCCGAAACTGATCGTGACGCAATTAAAACGTCGCCGAGGTTTTGCGCTCGTTACGGTGCTTCTGTTGATGGCCGTGGGAACTGCTTTGACTTTCGCTGCGATAAGCGATGCGCTCGTCGATACCGACGCGGCAGCAATTGGCACATTGCAACGCCGCGTGCTCGTAGGAGCCGAGTCAGCCGCCTGGGGCGCCCTTGGTGCCGCCAGCGCGGCAGCGCTGCGTACCGCGCCCGTCGGCCAGGTCAGCGTTTTGACGTCGAACGATGGCGAGATGACGCTAATCACAACGGTCGATAAGACCGATAATTCAAATGTATGGATTGTCGCTACGGCAACGATCCAGAGGTCCGCGATTGTGGCTCGCCATCGGGTTGGGCTCAGCGCGGTAATCCCGAGCGACACCACGGACCTCACACTGCACCTGGTACCCGAACGCGCCTGGGCGGAACTGTTCTGAAACGTGACCTTTTCGGGGAACCAGTCGTATTGACCTCGATAAGAGTTGCGCAACGGACTTCCCGTCCGAACTCATGATGGAGTCGCATGTCTTTCTTCACC
>JBDTAB010000148.1:0-29912 GCA_039924865.1 Gemmatimonadaceae bacterium
GTACCGCTCAAGCACGTGATCACCGACAACGGGATCCCACCCAAGCGACCTGGCATTCACAATTGCAGCCTCAACGTCAGAGTCACCCTTGAGTGGCCCCGACGGAGCGACCAATGCCACGCGCGCGGCTGGGCCTGTCGGTCGAACAGTTGAATACGCTTCGATTGGCACGTTAAAGATCGAGGGTGGGTCTACAAGGACTCGCTTGCATAACAATAATCTGGCACATGGGTTGCCACTTTTCACGCCACGTGGACGGTCGATTTGAAGTGTCGCACGCAACTTTCCGAACCATCGGAGGATCGTATATGACTGGCAGAGACAGAAAGAGGCAGAATGACCCCACCCCCGACCGACACGGGTCAAACCCGGACTCCGAACCAAGCATGGGCGGCTCACAGGGGACGCCCGAAGAGGCGCGAGAGGTGTCATCCAAGCGCTCAGAGGAATCGTCGACGGAAGAAGGAGGCTACGGAGCTGACTCTGGTTACAGCGACGGCTTGCCGACGCCGAACGACCCTGCTCGCGCGAACCAACCTCCAAAACCGAACTCGCACAGAAATGAAGCCAACGCGCGCCAGGCGTCGGATACCGACCGGCAGTCCAACAAGTCGAATCGAACCGATCAGTCGAGGCAATAGGATTCGATGGGGATCGATCCGGCTCGCACTAGCGGACAGCACCGCACGGAGGTGCGCCTGATTGGCTAGCCTCTCTGCGTTCGCAGTGATGGCGCGGGTATCTTTCGCGCGTGCCACTAGATAGCAATTCCAGCCTGATCGCGCTGGCGGCCTCGCTTCCCTGGATTATTGCGCCGATCGTCGCAACGGTACGAATGGCGCAGTCAACAAGCTTGGAGAATGAATCCCCCGATCCCCCAAAGCTGGCGCCAGCCGTCAGCGTGATCGTGCCCGCACGCAACGAGGCGCCTAACATCGCCGCATGCGCTCGGTCGCTCCTCGAGTCGGACTATCCGGCTTTCGAGATCATCGTCGTCAACGACCATTCAACCGACGAGACAGCGACCATTGCCCGATTAATGGCCAACGACGATGCGCGGCTCAAGGTGCTCGATAATCCGCCGTTGCCGTCAGACTGGTTTGGAAAGCAATGGGCATGTCAGACGGGCGCGAACGCAGCGCGGGGCGAGATTCTCATCTTCATGGATGCCGATGCACGCGCGTCGCAAGACCTGCTTACTCGGGCTGTAAATGGCATGCTTCGCACGAAAGCCGATTTCTATTCGGTCCTGGGTCGTCAGGAAATGCTGACGTTCTGGGAAAGATTACTGCAGATGCAGATATTCGTCGTCCTGATGACCCGCTTCGGAGGCACCGAGATCATCAATCGCGCACGGACCGCGTCCGCGAAAATTGCTAACGGCCAGTTTCTAATGGTGGTCCGCCATGTGTACGAGGAGTACGGCGGCCACGGGCTCGTCCGCGGCTACGTAGCAGAAGACTTGATGCTTGCCCAGCGCTATTTCGAACTAGGTAAGAAAACAGTCCTCGTTGAAGGATGGAATCAACTGTCGACGCGCATGTACACGTCCCTTCACGAATTGATTGGCGGATGGCGCAAGAACATCTTCGCCGGCGGACGACACTCGATGCCGCTAGGCGCGCGAAGCGAGGTACTCGCATCGTTGCTACTTCCGCTGCCGTTTCTCATGCAGCTTGCTCCACCGTTATTACTCGTCGCTGCGCTGCTGCTGGGGTTGCACACGCTCCTCTTCTGGGCAATAGTGACGTCTTGCGTCACGCTCGCCAGTTGGCTGCTTTACTACAGGATCGGTCGCGTACCAATCGTATACGCGCTGCTATTCCCGCTCGGAGCGGCAGTCGCGCTTTACATCGTGGTAACCGCTGTGCTGCGCGGTAGCAGAGTCGAGTGGAAGGGGCGCGAATACGAGAGCGTGCACCCGGCAACCCTTTAAAGCACGCGCACGAACAATCAGCGCGCTGTTGTTGTCGAACTCTTGAGCGGTCGATTCAGCTCGGTGCGCCAGTATACCGGGTTGCGGCTGGCTTCCGGTCCCACGAGATATACCTCCCACAAATCAGGCGCCGCCGTATAACGCTCGTTTGCAATCCATCTTCCGAACCAGGCCCAGGCATCACTGAGACCGTCGTATGATCCGTAATAGATCGTCCGAGCAACGCTCGCTGCAGGCAGGTGACTCGGCGTAACGCGACCAACTGGAGCAAACAGTCCTGAAATTGGAACGCCGACTTCAAACTCGAGCCGCTCTGGCGCCATGGCGAGATGATGCACGAAAACCGGTCCCGCCGGCCCAACGTCCTGCGCGGCTACTGCCTCCATTACCTCTGTAATCGCAGCGGCCATGACGGTCTTGAGCTCCTCCCGGGAAATCGCGAACCGAATCACAGCAGTAAACTGCGCGTTAGCCTGAACTATCTGCGGAGTGTCAATCACTAGTGGTACCCCTCATTCGGCAGCCACAGCGGCGTACAGGTACTGATCCCTGAATCCGCCATCCTTGATCGCGCTTCTACGCATCAACCCTTCGCGCTCGTAACCAGCCTTCTCAAGCGCCCTGCACGACGCGACATTCTCCACGAATGGTACCGCAAACAGCCGCGCCAGACCCAGCTGCGAAAAAGCGTACCTGGTAACCGCCTCGATTGCCGCCGTGGTGATCCCTCTACCCCAGTACGACTCGCCGATCCAGTAGCCGAGTTCCGCACTCCGCCGCTCTATATCGTGTCCAAGACTCAGACCGATCCCTCCTATCGCAGCGTCATCCACGGTAATCGCAAAACTCGACTGCTGGGGTTGCGCAAGCACCATCGCTATATACTCGATCGCATCAGATTCGAGATAGGGGTGCGGAAACAGGTCGCGTAGATTGAGCCAGATTCTGCGGTTATTCCCGTTGAGCGCGAGACTCCTCGCATCGCCATGCCGAAAATTGCGCACCACGCAGGTGCCAGTTCGAAGTTCCATGGACTCCGGATCCCCTCCACAATCTGGCACGAGCGCGTTCTGCAACTCACCACGCCGGGCCTGGTTGTTACTTCCCGCGCTGTCCAGTCTTACCGACCGTCGCCTGCGGCTTGGGGCGCGGCGGGGTAGTCGCGACCTTGGACTTCGCCTCTGGAATGGCATTTTGCGCCGCTTCACCCTTTGATCGTGACGTTTTGCGTGAGAAATCCGGAATCTGTCGCGATGACTTCTTCATGCAGCCTCCGTTGTATGTGGGTCCGATTTGGAATGCAGTCTTATGGTCTACTCTCAACATAATCCAGTCGTTGCGGCAAGAGGAGCGGGCATACCCCCGGGCGACTTCAGGCGCTTTTGACGTAAACTGTCTTCACGTTTACGAACTCCTTGATTCCATAACTGCCAAGCTCTCGCCCATACCCAGATTGCTTGATTCCTCCAAACGGCAGGCGGGGATCGGACGCGACTCCGGCGTTCACGAACGCGCAACCCGCCTGTAGCCGCCTCGCGATAGCCTCGCCGCGTGACAGATCACTCGTGAATACCGCCGACCCGAGGCCAAAGACTGTGTCATTCGCGATCCTCACCGCGTCATCCTCGTCCATCGCGACGATAATTGCGGCCACAGGACCGAAAGTTTCCTCATCGTAGGCCGGCATGCCGGGACGCACATCGGCAAGCACTGTCGGTGGGTAGTACGCGCCATCGCCAGCCGGAATTTCCCCGCCCAGCAGGAGCTTGGCGCCCAGCTTCACCGAGCCGGTGACCTGTGCATGGAGTTCATCACGCAGATCTCGGCGCGCCATCGGACCGATGTCAGTACCCTCCGCGAGCGGGTCGCCCACGCGTTTTGTCTTCATCAATGCGACGAACCGTTCAGTGAACTGTTCGGCAATCGAGTTCACAACAATGAATCGCTTTGCCGCGATGCAGCTCTCACCAGTATTGATCAGTCGCGCATCAACGCACGTCGTTACCGCGTGGTCCAGATCTGCATCCTCCAGAACGACGTAGGGATCGGATCCCCCGAGCTCGAGTACGGTTTTCTTGAGAACCGATCCCGCCTGCGACGCAACGGCCTTCCCAGCCGGAGTACTGCCCGTGAGCGTTACGGCGCGGACGAACGGGTGCTCGATTACCGCCTTCACCTGCTTGTTGCCAATCAGCAGAGTTCGGAAAAGCCCATCGGGGAATCCGGCCTCCTTGAAGATTTCCTGGATGGCCAGCGCGCAACCTGGAACGTTCGACGCATGCTTGAGAAGCCCGGCGTTGCCAGCCATCAGGGCGGGCGCAGCGAAACGGAACACCTGCCACAATGGGAAATTCCACGGCATCACAGCCAACACGACGCCAAGCGGCTCGAAGGTAACGAAGGACTTTGTCGCCTCCGTACTGATCGCCTCATCCGCCAGTTGCGAACCAGCGTGCTCAGCGTAGTAATCGCACACCAGCGCGCACTTCTCTGCTTCCGCGACACCTTGGCGAAATGGCTTCCCCATCTCGGTCGCCATCAAACGGGCGAGATCATCCCTGCGCTCACGAAGAATCTCCGCCGCTCGCCTCATCATCGGAGAGCGGTCGGTGATTGGCACCTGACGCCATTCCAGCCAGGTATCGTTGGCCTTTACAACTGCGGCCGCAGTCTGCTCCGGTGTCAGCTCATCGTAAGACTTGATTCGCTTGCCGGTCGCTGGATTTATCGATTCGATTGCCATTGTCGGTTCCATTTTGTCGTCAGCGGATGCGACAGCGCTAACATCGCATCATTCCACTACGCGAATTCCGTGCGCGAGCCGCACGAAATTCCGCAAGCGTCGGAGTCAGCCAGCGTGCTTCGCAGCCCTCAGCTCCAGACCGCGGGCGATGACGTACGCGATAAGCAGGAATACAAACGCGACAAGCAGCATCCACGCCGTACTCTGCAGCGTCTCGATCACCGTGCGATAAACCTCCAGCGTCCACCGCTCTGGCGTGAGAACGAGCGGCGGCAACTTCGGGTCAGCCGGGTTGACGTATTGCTCAAGCGAGTAGATACGCACGCCACCCGAAATGCCAACGACGTAAAGCGCGAAGATCATATACTTGTGCCACGCGCCCGCGAGATCCGGCGATACGACACGCTCCAGAATACGCAGGATCGACGCGCTGAAGATCCTGGCGACGATGAAAGACACAACTAGCGCAATCACGAACGTAACGAGCAGAAGCGTCAGAAACATTGTCTCCCTCGCCGATGAGGATGTTTTGGGACAGAAGCGGCCGCAGTGGCTCGATGTTCCAATCTAGTTGGCAAAGTCCACTATATCGAGAATTGCAGAGCGCCAGGCTAGTGACGGATAGCGCTTTCGCGAACTCAGTCCTTTCGACACGGGTCGACTTGGTCTACGCGATGAGTGCCATCTCGATGGGGATGGAGAAAATGACTGTGCCCGTCGATCCGCGCTCAATCTGGTTTCTTGAGCCGAGCATAAAGTGGGCGAGTGGACTCACTCACTCAGGCATCCCGCATGATCGACGCGGCCGGTCAGGAGGACAGTATCAAAGAGCTCCTCTCGTCGTTGGGCTTCACAACACCTGCCCTTTCACTCGACGCGACTTCTCAGACCGAACTCGGTATCGCTGACCTGGTGCTTTCCGCCCGTGTAAGCGTCGCCGACGGTACGCTGAGGGCGCTTTTCATTGAGATCCCGCGCGACATCGGCATTCGTGTCTGCATTGAGCGCGTTGCTCGTGAGATATCGAAGCGCTCGCCGCAATTACTCTGGCTGCTGATCGCGGTGCAGCGCGAAGGCGCCGGCTTCTCAATGGCCACGTGGCGCACGACACCAGGCGCGCCGCGCATCGCCGCCATGATCACGGAGCGAGGCAACGTCATGGATAGCGATGCCGAGACACTGTGTGCACTCGCCGCTGCCGCCGAGTCGCCGGGAGATGTCATGCGCCACCTCCGTTGGCTCGACATACTCGGTCGCGACTCGATCACGAGGCGGTTCTTTCGCGCACTTTCGACATGCGTCACCGCCATGTCGGACTCTCTCGCGCCCGACGTTCCTGCAGATGACCGTCAGCAGATGGCGCTGCTCACGACAACCAGACTCCTCTTCCTTTCGTTTCTGCAATCAAAAGGCTGGCTCAACCGCGATTTTGGCTTCATCGCGAACGGGTTCGCCGACTGCATGGCCACGGGCGGCGGCTATCAGCGAAGAGTCCTGGAGCCGCTGTTCTTTGGGACGCTGAATACCCGCGCGTCCGAGCGGGCCAAGCGGGCTCAATCCTTCGGACGGATTCCGTTCCTCAACGGCGGCCTCTTCGCGCGAACCGTCGTAGAGCGCATCCATCGGACGTCCGGCTTCACCGATGACGCGCTCGGCTCTCTATTCGATGAAGTGCTTGTTCGATACAGGTTCACCGCGCGCGAAGACGGAGCTGCCTGGTCCCAATCGGCCATCGATCCCGAGATGCTGGGGAAGGTGTTCGAGTCGCTCATGGTACCGCGCGATCGCAAGCGGGGCGGTGTTTACTACACACCCAACAGGCTGGTGGAAAGAGTGACGCGGCTCACGCTCGTCGAGGCGCTCGAGCGCCGCGGCGTGATGGCCGCTCGCGTGGAGCGGTTGCTTGAGTCTGAGAGCGGCGGGCACGAGCCCGATCCTGCACTTCTCGGTCAGGTACGAGCGCTCAGGATTCTGGATCCCGCCTGTGGGTCAGGCGCATTTCTGGTGCACGCGCTGGAGTGCCTCGCGCGGTTGCGAGCCACATTGGGAGAGCCGGGATCCACCAGCGATACGCGACGCTCCGTTCTCACTCAGTCCATATTCGGCGTCGACATCAGTGCAACTGCTGTTTGGCTGTGCGAGCTGAGACTCTGGCTCTCGACAGTCATCGACAATCCTGAAAGGGATCCGTTGCGAGTAACTCCGCTCCCGAACCTCGACCGTCAGATTCGCATCGGCGACTCATTATCCGGTACCGGGTTCGATGTCGTCACTCATCATCACAACGCCCCAATGTCCATTTCTACACTTCGCAATCGGTATGCTCGCGCGAATGGGCGCAGAAAGATGGCGCTGGGACGGAGCCTCGACATGGTGGAGCGAAAACGGGCATTGAGCGCGATTGACACTGCATTGACTAAAGCCGAGTTCGAACGACGCGAGATCATCCGCGCGGCGCGAGCGCGCGACCTCTTCGCGGCACGAACGCCACCCGCCGCCAGGGCTCGTGACCGGCTGCTCGGATTGCGCACGATACTCCGTGACTTGCGCGAGCGACAAAGAAAAATCAATCGTGGTGAGGCTCCAGCGTTTTCGTATCGAGTACACTTTTCGGATGTGTCCGACCAGGGTGGGTTCGACATGATAGTTGGGAACCCACCGTGGGTTCGCATGCACAACATAAAACCCGATGACCGCGCGCGATATCGTGAGCAGTTCGCGGTTGCCCGCGCGAGCGCGTGGGCCGAAGGTGCCCGCGGTGCGAACGCAGCGAGCGGCTTTGCGGGCCAGACGGATCTGGCCGCGCTGTTCGTGGAGCGCGCGACCGATCTGCTATCCACCGACGGGACACTTGGCTTGCTGCTCCCCTCCAAGCTGTGGCGCTCGCTGTCCGGCGGGGGCGCGCGGCAGCTATTGCTCGCGCGTACGCGGATTGCTGTGATCGAAGATCACGCGGAAGGCCCGGAAGCATTTGAAGCGACCGTGTACCCGTCGATTCTCGTCGCTGCACGGATGCCCCATAAGTCGACGGCCTGCAATCGAAGCACACACGTTGCGGTGCATCATCGCCGTTCCATGCGGCACTGGCGCGCCGCGGGCGGTAGTCTTTCTCTCGACACCAGCCCGGGCAGCCCTTGGCTCCTTCTTCCGGAAAGTACGAGGGCAGCGTTCGATCGGCTCACAGCGGCAGGCATTCCATTATTCGAAAGTGTCCTTCGACGCCCCCACCTCGGAGTCAAAACTGGTTGCAATGACGCGTACATCGTCAAGGAGTCCTCCGATGAAGCCGGTCTCACGCGCATTTGCGCAAACGGCCGTCACGGGGCCATCGAATCGGACTCCCTCCGACCACTCGTTCGCGGCGAAACATTGCGGCGCTGGCGGCTGACAGCAGGCAACGAACGAATTATCTGGACTCACGACGCAGCGGGGGCACCAGTGGCGGAATTGCCTCCGCGTACTCGGCTCTGGCTCGCGCGCTGGCAACAAACACTCGAGCGACGGAGCGACTCACGCACGGAAAGATGGTGGGCACTTTTCCGGACCGAAGCAGCGGCATCCGCGTCATCCAGGGTCCTGTGGTGCGACTTCGGGCGATCACCACGAGCTGCGGTGATCGATGCAGGCGACCCAACGGTTCCATTGAATAGCTGCTATTGCATACCATGTCCGCGGCACGACGACGCGCTGGCCTTCTGTGCGCTTCTCAATTCTGATGTGGCCGCCGCGTGGCTGGCCGCGCTCGCGGAACCTGCAAGAGGGGGCTACCATCGATATTTGGGGTGGACAATTGCTCGCCTGCCCATACCCATGGACTGGCCGCGCGCAAGGCGCATCCTCGCGCCGCTCGCCGAGGAGGCGCAACGCGACAACCCACCGTCCGTCGGCGCCTTGCGTGATGCGGTAATGGCGGCCTACGACCTCACGTTGCCGCAACTCGCCCCGTTGCTCGCGTGGATGGATGCCGGCTCCGATAGCTGAGTCCGCTTCCGGATCCCACCGCACCACTCCGGTTCGCGCCGTGCGTCGCGAAATTGCGCTTGCGTTCCTCGGAGCCGCGCCCGCGCCGCTGCGTGTGGGTAACATCACGCTACATCCACACCAGAGGAGCGCGGTAGCTCGCATCCGCAGGCAACTTGTCAACCACGGTGGCGCATTGCTTTGCGACGAGGTTGGACTGGGCAAGACGTACGTCGCGCTTGCGATAGCTGAAACGCATGATCATGTCACGGTGATCGCTCCGGCTGCGTTGTCGGGGATGTGGCGACAGGCACTCGACGCTACTCGGATTCACGCCGAGTTTATTTCCATCGAGACTCTTGGTCGCGCAGGCCCCGTGCCTCGCCGGCGTTCGTTGATCATCGTGGACGAAGCCCACCATTTTCGGAACCCCTCAACACGGCGGTATTCGGCACTTGCGCAGGTGTGCGCGGTAACACCGGTTCTGCTACTCACAGCCACTCCGCTGCACAACTCACGTGACGACCTGTCCGCCATCGTCGCACTATTCATCGGAACACGAGCATACGCCATGAGCGCAGCCGAGCTGGCACCCCTCGTTGTGCGGCGCTCAGAACTGGAGAACCTGGGACAACAAATTCCGATCGTATGTCACGCTGCACCAAAGATCGTGCTGACGAGCGAAATGGTGCTCGACGCAATTCTGGAGCTTCCGGCGCCGGTCCCGCCAAGTGATGGAAGCATCGCTACCAGTCTGGTAATCCATGGTCTCGTCAGGCAGTGGGCATCGAGTCACGCGGCGCTGGAGGGCGCACTCAGACGGCGAATCGCGCGTTCTCATGGCCTTCTCGCATCGCTTGACGCAGGACGCTACCCAACCGCCGCGGAATTGTCCGCGTGGGTCTATGCTGGTGACTGCGTCCAGCTCGCGTTCGCCGAACTGCTTCTTCCGGCCACCACGCCCCTCGCGACAATTGCTACGTCCCTGCGCACACACGTCAATGCGCTCACGTCCCTGCTGTCACTCGTGCAAACCCATAACGACGACGCACTTACAGAGTTCGTCAGGACCGTCCGAGTCAAGCATCCGGGCGAAACAATCGTGGCCTTCTCATGCTACGCGGAGACCGCGGAAGTCCTGTATAAATCATTGAGGAACGATGGTCATGCCGCACTCCTCACGGCGCGCGGCGCATTGATCGCGAGTGGCCCCGTCCCTCGTGATGAGATCCTGGCTCAGTTTGCTCCACAAGGAGCACCGGCGCAAAGAACTGAACCCCATAAGCAAGTGAAGCTATTGATCTCGACAGACTTGCTCAGCGAAGGTGTCAATCTCCAGGAAGCTTCCGTAATCATTCATCTGGACCTGCCATGGACCGCCGCACGTATGCAGCAGAGAGTGGGAAGGCTCGCCCGGATCGGCTCGCGACATCCGCGAGTGACCTGCTACACTGTAAACCCGCCAGCACGTGCAGAGGCCTTTCTCCATGAGCTCGAGATAATTGCGCGCAAGTCGGATGCGTCTGCGCGCCTGTTTGGAACAACCGCCGTGGCAACACAGCAGGGCGAGGCGAGACCGGGCGCAATAGCGAGCGAAGAAGCCACAAGAAGAATGCTCGAACAATGGCGCTACGACGGAGACGAGCCATCGACCACCGCCGAGTCTTCGATTGTCGCGCACGGCGGCAGCGGTCCAGGCGTTGCGTTCGTCTCCACTCAACGACCTGGTGCAGTTGGTGTTTGGCTCATCGACGGATCGCCGAAGCTTCTGGCTTGCAACGAGTCCGGCTCCATCACCGAAGAGTCTGCGACAGTTTCAGACGCTGCGCGGGTGGCTGACAGTTCCGTCGATGTCCACACCGAAACGGAGCTCGACCGTGCCACCGGCATATTGCAAGCCGCATTGGATTGGTATCATCGGCGTCGCGCGCGGGCTGCTATCGGTATGGAGGGAGATGGAATCGCCGCCGACCCGCCAAAATTCGGAAACCGCGCTCGCGATGTACGGAAATCCATCTCGCACGTCGCAGATGCCACGATCGCCCGCGCGACCTTCGCACATCGCGGCGAATCAGCGGCCCTCGCCACTCGGCTGCGCAGAGCCGCGACACTTCCGCTCCCACTCGCCGTCGAATGGTCTCTCGAGTCCATTTCTGACTGCGCCGACGACGCTGACGTGAACACCATACTCGACCTGGTCGATCGTGCACGACCCACCGCAGATCGCGTCCTCGAAAACGGCATTTGCTGCATCGCACTGATTGTGTTCGTCCCACCAACCACCGGTACACAGTGAGTCGTTAACATTCGCCCTATGAACCAGCCAACACCCGCCACACCCACCGGTTCGCGCAACCGTCCGATCGCCGTACTCTTCGATCTGGACGGTACTTTGATCGATTCCATCGGCCTGCTTCTACAGAGCGTCCACCACGCGTTTGAAGGCTTCAGCGGCACTGTACCAACGGACGAGGAGTGGGTCGCCGGAATAGGCACCCCACTCGCCAAGCAGCTTGGTGCATTCTGCAAGACAGACAATGATCTGGAACAGATTACCGTACGGTACCGTACGTTCCAGCGCGCGGCGCACGACCGTCTCACGTCCGCTTTTCCCGGGACGCTCGGAGTGCTTGGATCTCTCGCTGCGGCGGGCCATCCGATGGGCATCGTTACCAGTAAATCGAACGAAATGATGGACCGCGCTCTGGACCTCACCGGCATCATGCCTTACATGGCCACCCGGATCGGTTCCGACTCGTGCTCCCTGCACAAGCCGGATCCGTTCCCCGTGCGGATGGCACTCGGAGAGTTGGGCTACGAGCCCCACGAAGCCGTCTTCCTCGGCGATTCACCGCACGACATCAACTCCGGGAATTCCGCCGGCGTGGTGTCAATCGCGGCGCTGTGGGGCCCATTCACCCGCGAGCAACTCCTGACAGCCAATCCGGCACACTTTCTGGACAATATTTCCGCGCTGCCAGCGCTTGTGGAACGAATCCAGAACCGCACGACGGTGTAACAGAGGTGTAATATTTGGTAGCAATTTCTTACCTACATTGGAGACATTGATGGGTTTCTCACTTCCCGTCACAGCCGGACTCGTCCGGACAGGCGAGGAGCGGGCGCAGCTTGTCCGCCGCACATATTCGCTCGTATTCATCAGCATCCTCGTGACAATCGTCGGCGCAACGTACGCGCTTTCGAACGCCACGATCATGCAGGCGGTTGTTGCACACCCATGGCTGACGATGATCGCCGTCTTCGTTCCGCTACTCGCGGCGCAGGGCGCACGGACGACGTTCCCGCTCAACGTGGCAATGGTGCTCCTGTTCGCCTTCGCCATGGGAGTGATGCTCGGACCGGTCATCGCGATTTATGGCGGGTGGAACTCCGGCCTGATCACCCAGGCGGCAACGATAACCGTCGGTGCATTTGGCATCCTCACGCTCTACGCCTTCGCAAGCCGGCGTGACTTCTCGGCATGGGGAAGCTTTTTTGTGGTCGGCCTGTGGGTTCTGATCGCCACGTCCGTGCTCAACATGTTCTTCGCAAACGCCACCGCCAGCCTCTGGATCGCCGGCGGCACTGTCCTGATATTCAGCGGCCTGCTCGTGTTCGATACATGGCGGCTCCGTAATGTCTACGGCCCGGAAGATTATGTCGTCGCTGCAGTCGCGATCTATCTCGACCTTCTCAACATGTTCCTCGCGATATTGCGGATCCTGGGTGGCGGCCGCCGGAATTAGCTGGCGTGGTCGGCGAAGTACGGCCACATTGGAGTGACAGTAGACGAGAAAGGCGCGCCCGGATGGGCGCGCCTTTCTGCGTTTCAGGTTCCCCGCTTGGTCAGCACCCCGGGAAACGGAAATTACTCCCGCCCCTTTGACCAGCGGGTCACGGCTTATCTGGAAGCCGCGATCTCAATCTCGCTGGCCATATTCAGATCCTTCTGCGTGATGCCGCCTGCGTCGTGGGTCGTCAACATGCAGGTGACCTTGGTATAGCGGATGTCGATATCCGGGTGGTGCTGTGCCGCCTCTGCCGCCTCTGCGACTCGCGAAACAAAGGCTATGCCAGCCGGGAAGGTCTCGAACTGAAAAGTCTTGGAAAGTACGTCAGCCTTTCGGCCCCAGCCCGGAAGCGTACCCAGCCCCCGCTGAACAGCGATGTCTGATAACCGTTCAGGACGCTCATTATTCTTCATGGTCCCCGTCCCTAAGCAAGTGAGTGGGTTGCTAGTGTTTGCCGTGTTCATGTCGGTTGTCGCCGCAATTGCAACGGCCCAACAACCGGCAGATACGATCGGCAGTCGCCGTCTGGCTGATTCGACGAATCATACTACACCCAAACATTACTGGCGCAACTTTGGCGCCGGCATCGCGGCAAGTATCCTCGCGCACGAAGCCGGCCACGTTGGCATGTCATACGCACTTGGGGCCCGCCCAACCTTCGGGTTCGAGGACGGGAAGCCCACCGTATTTTCCGGGATAGACGCGAATCTCGAGCGGCGAAAGCAGTTTCTCTTTTCCAGCGCCGGCCTCACCGTACAGGCCATAATCGACGAGGCAATCCTCGACTTCCCGCACCACCGGGGCGGCTCGTTCGAGCGCGGCATCCTCGCCGGTGGGATCGCTACGGCCTACTTCTACGCGTCATTCGGGCGGAACGCGCCCAACAGCGATATCACGTACATGGCTCGCACATCTTCGCTCAATCGAACGCAGGCATCCCTGATATACGCAGGTATCGCGACCCTTCAAACCATCCGCATTGCGCGAAATGGACATTACGCGAACTTCTTTCTGCGTCCCGCGTCGAGCGGCGCAATCAATGTTGGGGTGTCGCTACTGCCGGAGCGGTGAATACGGAATCTCGCGCCGCCGCGCCAGTCGGTGCCACCGGTTCAGCTGCCCATACGTCGCCGTCAGCGGTGCTCGCCAACCTGCGCAGACCGGTCTGGCGAGCAATCGAATCGGGCGGCACGAAGTCCGGACTGACCTCGTTGAACGCTATGACATATCCACCATTTCGACGCAGCATCTCACCGAACGCCGCAACATCCTTTGGTCTCGTTGCCTTTGGCAGTTCGCGAGCTACTCGGTTGCCGTGGAAGTAAAGCGCAGCCGGCCAGTTTGAATACAGTGGGTGCCCCGCCCCGTGTGCGCGCACCCAGGACGTCAACGGCGAATCTCGCCAGTCGCTTCCAGCGAAGTCGCTCCCCTCGGTTGCTGCGTACACCGCATCGTTCACGGTGACCGTCGCCGCCGCGCCGATCCAGACAATTCCGGCCAGCACGATTATGACACGTAGAGGACGGTGATATGCGTGCCACCAGTATGCAACTGAAACGACACCGGCGATCTCTATCAGCACGATCAACGGAGCGAGAATCCGCCCGTCCAGCGGAATGGTCCCACCGACGAACGCGCGCGATCCCAGGACCACCGCCGCGTAACAGGCGCTCAGTAGCGTCACGGCGGCGATCAGAGTAGAGACACCGCCATATCGCATCTGCCGACGCCGGTTGTCGGTGGTATCGCGTGCCGCGGTGACAATGAAAACCATCAGCGCGATGGCTACCGCGAGCGCAACGATTCGCTGAGCGGTGCCATCCTGCAACACGGGAGCGAGCCACTCCGCGACAGTGTCACGCGCCTGCGCGAATGTTGCTCCCCAGCCACCATACAAATCGAGTGACGGAGTCGAATGCCGGTCAGGTGAGGACGCGGTCCGCGCGAACCAGAGAACGATGGCGATAGTTGGAATCAGCGCGACCACGGCGGCGCGGCGCGCGCGCGTACCGAGGTCATAACGGGAATCAAGAAGCGTCCACAACACGACGGCGAGCGGAGCGCACGCACCAGCGTAGCGTATCATCACCGCGAGAGTCGCTAACGCGCCTAGAATCAACAATCTGTCACGTGCATGAATCATCGTAGCCAGTACCAGCAGCATGACTGCGATGAACAGCGGCTCACTAAGAACCGAGATGTGTACGTCGAATACCGCTTGGGTCGCGAAAACCACCAGTACGCCCGCAGCACCCGCCACAGCACCGAGCGAGTCTGCGATGAGGAGCATGATGACCACAGCCGACGCTGCCGCAGCGAGGACGTTGATCCACCGGGCCGACTGGACCGGCGACGCACCAAGAAAGACCGGCAACGCTATCGCAATGGAGAAACCAGGAGGCCATAGCGACAGCGACGATGTGGAATCGGCTCGGTCCCATGGCGCCGTCGGCACGCGAAGCTTCCCCTCGTGGACGAGGGATGATGCGGCACCCATGTACGCCATGGAATCCGGGTCGAGACCCGGACCCGGCGCGCGAGTACTTACAAAAACGAGGGCCGCGGTAAATACCGCGGCCCCAAGCACCGTGAATAACTTCAGTGGAGTGGGCTAGAGGGTATTCGGCTTCGTGCCACGCTTCGGCATCGGTGGCATGGTGTCATGCTTTGGCATATTAGGCGTATGTCGTGGCATTGTCGAGGTGTCGCGCGGGCGCTTCATGCTGGTGCCACGACGCATCATGCCATTACGCTGCATCATGCTGTCGCGCCGCATCATGCCATTACGCTGCATCATACTGTCGCGCCGCATCATGCCATCGCGCCGCATCATGCTGGTGCCACGACGGCCGCTGGTTTCGTTCATACCGCTTCTGCCGCCAGCGCTCATGCGTCCGCCACCGGCGGCGCGCGCATTGGCCATCGTCGGTACCGTCGCCCCGTTGCCGAAGCCGATATTCATTGCCGTCAGCATTGAACTGGGAGTGGTGGCTCCGCTGTACTTGCTCCTGCACTTCTTGACCGCGGAACGCGTCGCGGCGTCCAAGTGACCGGTAATGCGGGTGACGCCGCAGCCGTCATCGCGAAGCTGCTGCTGCAGCGCTAGAACCTCTACCCCCGAAAGCCCCTGGGCAAAAGCTGGAGCGGCGGTGCAACAGATGGCGACCGCACACGCACCGAGTAATTGGTATTTCATCGCAGACCTCAACTTGGGATTTTTTGGTGCGCCCAAAGTCGCGCACCCTCCCTGTCAAAGCATACGACGGGCCGAAAGCCTACTTCAGTACCATCTGGGCGACGACCATTCCAATGCCAACGAGAATAGCCGCACCCCCGATCAGCACAGCGGGATTCATCTTGATCGAACGCTTGTACCATGGATTGTGCCCTTGATACGTGTCATCCGGTAAAGAGTCCATGATTCGCTTGTGAACGTACAATGGAGTCGTCCGGCTTCGCAGCGTCTCGGCTTCGTCGTGAATCTTGGTCCAGAGGTCGACGGCATCGTCACCGCCCTGGCTGGCACGAACCACCGCGGCGCTCACGTCGCCGTCGAGCCACTGATGCAGGACCGAAGTCGTGGCGCTGGTCGGCAGCGGCACCTCGCGGTCGGGCAGGTGGCGCAATGATGGCGTCCTCCCCACTTCGCTGGGCTTCGACCGCGGCTCGAAATCGAGCGTCGGATCAGCTTGGTCTTCTGGCGCATTCAGGTCGTCGTACATCACGCGTATTTCCCCTCTAGCAAGTGTTGGAGCGCCTCGCGTGCTCTGTGAACGCGCATTTTGAGAGCTCCAACCGTGGTACGCAATAGATCCGCCATTTCCTCGTACGACCGTCCCTCCACGTGCTTCATGACGAAAGCCTCACGGAGGGCGGGCGCAAGAGCGGCGAGAGCCACCTCGAGGTCTGTCCGCAATTCATTGCGATCCAGTTCCTCTTCGGGTGTCGAATAGGAGGACGGTTGATCGTCCTCTTCGTAACTGACATGCGACCGGCGGATGTTCTTAAGCCAGTCCTTGCACGCGTTCGCGACGATACGGAACACCCACGCATCGAATCGCCCCCGTACCTCGCCAAGGTGGGCATAGGCCTTGATAAAGGACTGCTGTAGAATGTCCTCCGCGACGTCCGGGCTACCGGTCATGCCGAGGGCGTGCCGATAGAGGGGGTCACTGTACCGCACGATCAGAAGTTCGAACGCATCGCGCGAACCGCCTAATACTCGGCGGATAACCTCCTGATCAAGGTCAGCTTGGTCGACCGGGCCGGTCTCAGAGGTCACTAATGTTACCTGCGGTTACCTGCGTGGCACTGGATGCGCCTGTTCCGGCCATAATATCCACTAAAGGGTGCATCTACGCCACCCCATCGTGGCAATGGGTTGCGAAAGTGTTGAAAAATCATATACTTAGCGCGGTTTCAACCCTTATTCCTATATAGCCTTAATAGCCTCCCCATGGCAGATAAGTCAGTGACACCTGAGGGCCCGCCAGAAGACGCGGAGACTCCGGTGGCTCCTCCAGTGGTTGCTCCACCCCCCAAACGCAGTCCCGGGCACCGTGGCGCCGATGTGAAGGACACCGTGGCCGAGATGACGGCCAAGGCGCACGAGATAAGCCTTGAGGCGGGCAGCAAGATGGCAGCGGCAATGAAAGATGTAATAAATGCTGCCGCTGGTTTGACTGGTTTCGTGGTCGAAAGTGCGCGAGATTTGGTCCAGTACATGGTTCGGCGCGGTCAAATGACCCAGGAAGAGGCTGACAAGCTGATCCGGCAAGCCGAAGACGCCCAGGTTGGCAGGCCTGTACCTCCGCCCCGGCCCGCCGAGCCGGAAAATGCTGCCAAACCACCCGCACCAAAAGCCACTCCAGCTGTTGAGCCGCCCGCCGCGCCCAAGCCAGCATCCACTCCGCCAGCATCGACTCCGCCAGCATTGGCTCCGCCAGCAGCGCCTCCGCCAGCATCGACTCCACCAGCTGCGGCGCATGGCATTGCCTCTGATGCGACTCCCGCCAAACCAGTCCCGACTGACAAGCCAGCAGCCGCTACCACTCCGCCGAAGCCAAAGGCCCCGATTCCAAAGCCGGCGACGCCCAAGGCAGCAGTTCCAAAGCCCGTGACCAAGCCGGCGCCGAAGAAACCCGCGGCGTTGACTGCGCATAAAAACGATCCCGTGGTCACCAAAAAGCCGGCTGCAAAGCCAGCCACGAAAAAGGTTACGGCCAAGCGGAAATGAACGCGGCCGAATTGACGGCCAAGCTCATCGCAATCGATTCACGGAACCCAACGTTGGTGCCTGATGCTCCTGGTGAGCATCAGGCTGCTTTTTTTCTGGGCAGACTCCTCGAAGACTGGGGCTTTCGCGTCGAGTTGCAGGCGGTGGTCGCCGGCCGTTTCAACATGATCGCGCGCGGAGGCAGAGCCAACCCCGCCTCGAAGTCGATCATGCTCAATGGCCACCTGGACGTGGTCGGGGTGGAGGGAATGACCCACCCGCCTTTTTCACCGACGGTCGCCGATGGGATGATGTATGGCCGCGGGTCTGCGGACATGAAGAGCGGGATCGCGTCAATGTGCGTCGCCGCCCGCGATGCAGTTGCAGCCGGGATCGACGGTGAGGTTGTCGTTGCCCTTGTTGTGGACGAGGAGTTCGAAAGCCTGGGCACTCGAGCGCTCGTCGCCTCCGGGCTGCGAACAGACGCGGCGATAATTGGAGAACCCACACGCCTCGCACTCTGCCCGGCTCATCGCGGCTTTGTCTGGGTTCGGCTCGACGTACGCGGGCGTGCCGCTCACGGGAGCCGCTACGACATTGGAGTCGATGCGATCACACACGCAGGCCTGATCATCGCTGAGCTGGATCGGTATCAGCGTGAGTCGCTCCAGCAGCCAACACACCCTTTGCTCGGCCGTGGTTCGCTGCACATGTCGCTCATTTCGGGAGGGAGTGGGCTCTCGACCTATCCCGATCTCTGCACCGTCGAAATGGAACGCCGGACGCTGCCCGGCGAAACTGAGCAAACTTTCCTGAACGAAATCAGCGCCGCGTTGGCGATCGTGAAGGCTCATAGGCCTGACCTGAATGTTGAGGTTTCACTCACAACCTCTCAAAGGCCCAGTGATGTCTCACCTTCCGAACCGGTTATGATCGCCATGCTCGACGCGCTTAACGACGAGCAGCTTCCCACCCGGGTGGAGGGTCTGAGCGCATGGACAGACGCAGCACTTCTGAACGAGGCAGGCATTCCCGCAATCTGTTTTGGCCCGGGTGACATCGCGCTTGCGCACTCTGCCACGGAGTACGTGCCGTTGACCGAGATCGAATCAGCGACGCGAGTTCTCGGCCGATTCGTCCGGAGCTGGTGCGCCGCACCTCGCTGAATGCGCACGCAATTAACAGAAAGTGATACTGCGCGGCGCTCGCGCCACTTCCTGACCTGCGATTAGAATCGTTAGATGCAACTTTCGACCAGACAATACAACTTGCTCGAGCGAGCGATTACAGACGGTCGGCGGATCGTGGTCTACCGGCGCGGCTCCGAGTTCGTCGTTCGGCCGGAGTCGCTTGGGCTACGTGCTGGGCGTGAGGCGATAGAAACCGTTCAGCCGGCTACCGGTGATCGGATGACGATATATCTCGACGACCTGGAAGGATTCGAGGTAGTGGATGCCTGAGATGCAACCCGGAGAGATCGTCGCGATTTATGCGGACGAGTCATGCCTTGGCAATGGCCGGGATAGCGACAACCCGGGAGGAGCGGGTGGTTTGGTCGAATGGAAAAGTCCTGGCAGCGGCGAGATCGTTCGATGGGACTACTGGATAAGCGAGTCTTCGACGACCAACAACCGGATGGCACTCCGTTCTGTAATCGAGGCATTTAAGGGGATCTCGGCAAAACAGAAGAGCTTTTCGGTCGTGTTCACGACGGATTCGCGCTACATCGTGGATGGAATGACCAGTTGGGTTCATGGCTGGGTCCGGCAAGGATGGAAGCGAAAGAGCGGACCGATTGAGAACCTCGAACTCTGGAAGGAAGCCCTTCGAGCTCTTGGCTCGCACCACTGCGAATGGCGCTGGGTGCGAGGTCACAACGGACAGCCGCAAAACGAGTACGCAAACTTTCTCGCGACGCGTGCCGCGGCGGCTCAGGATTCGTCTGGCGGGCTGATACCATCGTCGTTCGTCACCTGGATGAATGAACACGGTGGCACTGGCGTCACGGCGCAATCGGTTGCACCATTTCCCAGTCCCGAAACATTCAAAGGAAAGCACCGAGAATGGACGATCTAGATCGCCTTTACCGCCGCCTGGTACATAACGTTCGCGCGAGCCGGCCCGAATACCTTACTATTCCGTTCAGCGTGCGTGAGCTGTACGAGCAGATCGTTCCGTACAGGCACAATCGTCGAGAATTGGCGATCGAGACCAATGACGACTATGAGACTGCAATCGCTCGGCTCCTATCTGGCGAGCGAGCGTACGTCGTGGCCGATCCGGCGATGCAGGAATCCCTGCGTCGCGAAATTGAATCTCCTACGGGTGATCCCGGGATTTTCAAGGATTATGCGGACGCAACAATAACCCTCTCGGCTGCTGCGGCCGCCGCGCAGACTCCCGTGCCTGGAACCGTTGCATCAGGGATGAATACGCCGGCTTCGATAGACGACCGTGATCACCAGACCCGCGGAGCATCCAAGCATTCCGATGGTGAGGGAGCCGTAGCCGCATTTGATGCCATGTCGCCGTCGGCGGTCGCCCCTTCAGCCGCGCCGCCAGCGGCGAGCCTGCTCGAATCCTTGTCAAACACGGACGTTCCCGACGGCTGCCGCTTCTGCGGCGGCACTCTTCCAGAAGGGCGCGAGACCAACTACTGCCCGCATTGCGGAGAGAATCTTCGGACGCGCCGCTGTCCAGCATGTGGCGCGGAAATGGATACGTCGTGGAAGTTCTGCATAACATGCGGCCGCGCAGCAACCTGAGCGCGACGGTCTGACTGAAGCAGCCTGACTGAAGCAGCCTGACTTAATCGGTAGCTAAGTCGCAGTGGCGCAACTACAAAACCAACGCTACTCCTGCGCTACCGATCGCGCGGTTTTCGTGATGAGCCGCGCGCCGCGCTGGTACGTGAAATACGCGTACGCCCACTGAAGAAGCACGCTCAGCCGATTGCGAAAGCCAATGAGATAGGTGATATGGATGCCGAGCCACAGCATCCACGCGATGCGCCCTCCCAGCTGGACCTTTCCGCCAAAGAGACTTGCGATCGCCTTCCCTCTCCCAATGGTCGCGAGATCTCCCTTGTTGAAGTAATCGAATTCGGAACGCGGACTTCGCTCAATACTCGCGATGACGTTTCGCGCTGCAACCCGACCCTCCTGCATCGCGACCTGCGCCACTCCCGGCGCTGGTTGCCCGTTCTTTTGCAGCGCATGGGCAAGATCGCCAATCACAAACACGTTCCGATGTCCGGGAATGGAGAGATCGCGCTCCACTATTACCTGGCCAGTTTTGGTCAGCGGCACACCGAGCGTACGGGATATCGGCGACGCGACATTTCCCGCCGCCCAGAACACCGACCGCGTCTTGATCGGATGCCCGCCAACATGCACGACACCTTCTTCAATATTCGTTACAGCCGATGACGTGCGGACATCCACGCCCAGTTTCTTGAGATCGTGAGATGCGCGCGTGGCGAGCGGCTCGGGGAACGTGGGGAGAATTCTTGAGCCGGCTTCGAGGAGTATGACCGCGGTGTCATTCGTATCGATATGGCGGAAATCCTTTCGCATTCCACGTGCGATCTCTTGCATCACGCCGGCGAGTTCGCATCCAGTTGGACCGGCACCGACAACGACGAAAGTAAGCCACGCATCACGTTCTTCCGGCGTCGCCGCACGCTCGGCCTCCTCGAATGCGAGAAGGAAACGTCGCCGCATCTCAAGCGCGTCTTCGATGGCTTTCAATCCGGGTGCGAAGCGCTCCCATTCGGGGTGTCCGAAATACGAATGTCGCGTACCACTTGCCACCACTAGATAATCATACGGGACCTCGAAATCGGGCCGTAAGCCCGTTGGATCCTCACATTTTACGATCTGCGCGTTGACATCGACTTCGAGAGCCTCTGCAAGCTCGACGCTGGTGTTTTCCTGATGTCTCAGGACATGCCTGATGGCCGCCGCGATATCGCTCGGGGAAAGCGACGCAGTTGCAACCTGATATAACAACGGCTGAAAGAGATGGTGGTTCGTCTTGTCCAGAACCGTAACATCAGCATCGAGCCGCTTGAGCTTCTTGGCGACCATGAGTCCGCCAAAACCACTGCCAATGATTACCACACGCGGGCGCGTACCGCCGCCTTTCTCAACCACGATATCAACCCCTCATTGCATCCGTGATTCGGCGAGTCGAGCTGCCAGGGCCATTACGAGAACCAGACCAATGAGGAGAGCGCTGTAAGCCGAGGCGGTCCCGAATGCGAAGGAACGCAATTGCGCAAGAATTTCGATGGAAATCGGACGATTTCCGTGAGTGTACAAGACGATGCTCGCCACGAACTCACCGACCGCCGTAACACACGCAAGCAATGCGCCCGCAACGATGCCGGGCCTCGCAGCCGGAAGTACCACGCGCCGAACAGCCATCCACCACGACGCTCCGAGCCCGCGCGCGGCTGGCTCCAGCGACGGATCCATCTGTCGGAGCGACCCCTCCACCGCCTGCGAGACAAGCGGAATGTTCCGCACAAAATACGCCAACGGAAGAATCCAGAACGTACCGACCAGCAATACTTTACCTATCGCGATATCGTTCGTGTTGAAGGTTGCAAGCAACCCGAGCGCAACGGCAGTACCTGGAATCGCCCATGGTAGCGCTACCAGAATCTCGAGCAACTTGCGTCCGCTGAACCGGCGCGTGACAATCAGGTACGCCGCCGCAATACAAAAGACCACATCCGCGGCGGTCGCCAGCAACGACATGACTATGCTGTTCCGGATTGGTGTGTAGAGTTGGTTGGTGGTGAACAATCCCGCGTAATTACGAGTCGTGTACTCCGGCGGCAGTACCTGAGTCGTCCAGGCTCCGTCTTTCGCGAAGGACACGAGGATGATCATCAGATGCGGGAGCACCAGCACCAGTACAATCAGGCTGGCTGAACACGCCAGCCCCAACCGGACCCACCGGGAGTGAATCGGACGACGACTCGCACCGCCCTTCCCCGCCGCGACATACGCGCGTTTGCCCTCGAGCCAGCGAAACAGCATCAGCCCAGCGACCGCGCTAATCGCGAGAACCGTAGTCTCGACGTAGGCGAGTCCGATTGCATCGTTGAGCTTGGAGTTCAGTATTTGCGTCGAAAGCACGCGAATACCGCCGCCGAATACGTACGGCGCCGAGAATGAGCCAAGCGCACTCATGAAAACGAGAAGTGCAGATCCCGCAATGGCGGGAGTCAACAGCGGAAGCGTTACGCGTGTGAGACGGCGCACCGTACCCGCTCCAAGACCGATCGCCGCCTCGTCGAGCGACGATTCATATCGCTCCAGCCCCGCAGACACGAACAGGTACACGTAGACGTACATCGTGTACGCGTGAATGAATATGATCGCGCCAATCCCGTTAAGGTGCCATGGCACCTCCTTGAGGCCCAACACAGTCTGCGTAACCTTGGTGATTACGCCAGTATCGCCGTACAGGAAGAGAAACGATATCACACCCACTAGCGGTGGCAATGCCACCGGAAGTAGCGCCGCAGCACGCAGCACAGTGCGTCCCGGGAAGTCAAATCGCGTGAGGAGAAACGCAAGCGGAACTCCAATCGCCAGGGCCGCCACGACAGAGGCAACGGCTATGATGATGCTGTTCTTGAGCGCCTCCACATCCGAAGGCGATTCTGCGAACTCAACCCAGTGTCCCACGCTCCCGACGATGACGGTGGCGTTGGGGTAGATAACCGTCCATGCCAGCACGAGCAAAAGCGGCAGTGCGGCAAGTGTCGCGAGGCGCTCCGACCGACTCCGCCCTTCGAGCCAACTCGTCACCATCACGGGACCATCGGAACCGTACGTATGACCTGCACCTTCACAACCTGACCGATATCGATGTTCTCACGCGCCGCAACATCAATAACAACGCCCCCATCGATACTCAATCGGTACACGAATTGTGCTCCGGCAAACCGGCGCGATACCACTGTCGCGCGCCACATTTGATCAACGTCGGCAGCTGATGCGTCCAGAACAATTCGCATGGCCTCGGGCCGAATGACAATTGCCGCGGTGTCGCCGTCGGCGACCCCGACGAACGAGCTGAGTGACACCGACCGATTGACGCCGTCGATAGACAGAATCGCCGATTCTCCACTCCTGCGCGCAGGAACGATGGTCGCATGGCCAATGAACATCGCGACCTGCCGCGATGCTGGCCGGTTGTACAGTTCTTCCGGCGATCCCGTCTGCAGCACACGGCCGAGAGCGAGAAGCACAATACGGTCGGCGATCGCGAATGCGTCGTCCTGGTCGTGAGTCACAAACAGCGCTGGTGCTCCAGATTGCTTGAGCGTCGTGCGTAACTCATCACGCGTGCTCGCACGGAGAGTCGGATCAAGATTGGAGAGCGGTTCGTCCAGAAGTAGCAGACGTGGATCGATGACTCCGGCACGTGCTAGCGCAACCCGCTGTTGCTCGCCGCCGGATAGCTGCTGCACCATGCGGTCACCCTTTCCATCGAGCCCGACGCGTACGAGCGCCGCTGCGGCGCGCTCCGTTCGTGCTGCACGCCTTATTCC
The DNA here is from genome assembly GCA_039924865.1 of Gemmatimonadaceae bacterium. GTDB lineage: Bacteria > Gemmatimonadota > Gemmatimonadetes > Gemmatimonadales > Gemmatimonadaceae > Fen-1247. Next base: position 24,217 of record JBDTAB010000148.1, read on the forward strand.
GCGTGCCTCCAGACCGAACGCGACATTGTCGATCACAGACATGTGGGGAAAGAGCGCGTAGTGCTGGAACACCATACCGAAGCCGCGTTTCGCCGGTCCGAGCCGCGTGATGTCTCGGCCGCTGAATAGAACGCGACCTGAATCTGGCTGCTCATAGCCCGCGACCATTCGAAGAGTCGTTGTCTTGCCTGATCCAGATGCCCCCACCAGAGCAACAAGTTCGCCGGGGTCCACCCGGAACGAAACGTCGTCCACCGCTTTCTGGCTGCCAAAGGAACGCGAGATTCCGTCGACTACGAGCCCGTCAGTCGAGCCACTCATCCCTTATTTCTTATGTGCGAGTCCCAGTAACGCATCCATTCGTTCAGGTGTGCCGCGAGAAGGTTCTGGTCGACCGGCATCGGCTTGATCTCTTTCATCGCCGTCTGGATCCAGCCGGGGAGTGAATCCTGAGGGATATCGGTACGAGCTGGAATGCGAAGAAACTGGCGTGACGCCTGAAGTTCCGCGTGCTTGGACGTGACGAACTCATAGTACAATTTCGCCTCTTTCGGATGCTTCGTCCCGCGTACGATGGCAATGGCATCAACGAGTAGTGGTGTCCCGCTCCGCGGTATCACGTAGTCAATTGGAATGCCGACCCGATCCCGCATCGTGGCGACATCCGGCATGTCCCACAACGTGATCAACGCTTCGCGACTCTTGAGTTTCTGATACAGAATGGTCGGATTGAGAACGTATTCCTTCGTATTCGCATCGAGACGAAGCAGCCAATTGTAGCCGCGCTGCGGAGAGCCGGTTTCTGTTATGCTCGTCGCGATCATGGCACCGAATATTGCGCGCATGGTGCCTGAGGCGATCGGATCGCGTATGATGATCTTGCCCCGCCACTTGGGGTCGACGACATCGGCCCAGTCCTGCGGCGCGCTGTCGCGCGGAATCGCATCTCGGTTGTAGACAATCACCTCCGGCGTGAGGTAGGTGCCATACCAGAGATCGTGCGGATCGTGAGTCGCGGCCGGCACGTCGGCTGCCCACGTCGGCCGGTACGGCGCGAGGAGCCCCGCTTGCGCGGCACGTACGAACGATTCCGATGGCGCGCCAAACCACACGTCCGCCTGCGGGTTCACAGCCTCACCACGAATTCGGTCAAGAACCTCCTGCGAACCCATATCCACCCACTGCACGTCAATCGTGGGATACGCCTTTTCAAACTCTGTTTCGTAGAACTTCAGGAGGTCGATCCCGTGCGGGGAATACACGGTGAGCACTGTCCGGTTGTCGTGCACGCACGATCCGAGCATCGCCACCGTCAAGACGCACGCGACGCCCATCGCAACGCGGCGAACTCTCACCGTAGGAGATTCGCGAATATGCGTGCACCGCCAGGAACGGCGGCCGGAAGCTGGCGGAACAACGCAAGCGTGACGTACGTGTATCGTCCCTTGCCAACAGTGGTGGTGAGAATACCCGCACTGTTCGGCTCCTCGCCAGGGTCACTCATTTTCAGCATTGTCGAATAATGCGAATCAAATGTACTCGGCATGTACGTGGCCCGCTCCTGCACCCACCCCGAAAAGTCTGCACTCGTTATTCTGTTGGGCGAGGCGAGCAACGGGTTCCGAGGTTCGATGATCGTCACGGGCGCCGTCTCATCTGTCACGCGTGCAGCAGGCCGCGATAGTGTAATCGGATACGGCATCATGCCGGGCTGCTGCATCTCCGTCTGGCCGTACTGCACCACCAGATTGCCGCCGCGACGTACGTAATTCATCAAGTAGACGTTGTTGTCGACCAGCAGAGGATTAGCCTGATATGCCCGCGGCCCGACCACTATCGTGCTGAAGCGAGAAAGGTCCGCGGTTGGAAGCGCCGCTGGATCGATCTGCAAAACAGCTAAGCCAAGATCACGCAGCGCATCCGCGACGTTGTCACCAACACCCTGCACGTAGCCGATTGTCGCGTGCGACGGAACGACCAGGTTGACGGCCTGGATTGCGACGTCAGCGCCTCGATACATCAATTGCGGAGTAATATGCGGGTATTCAATTGGAATGAAGCCGATACTATCGCGTTGTGTCCCGTCAACAACCATCGCGCGGACATGGTGCTGGCCGACGGCTAGCCGGCCAGCCGTGTGGAACGTGATCGTGCGCGTTGCGCCCGCATCCAGTCGGACCTTTCTGCTCGCCGAATCCGTACGGAGTCCCGCCGGAAGCTCGAGCGCGACGGTCACCGTGTGTGCCGCCGGCCACGATGACCGTACGGTGACCTGGAAAGTGCGATCCAGCGGCTCTCCAGCCCGTGCCAGTTCCACCGTGCGCGCAAAAGTGACCGAGATGCCAGGCGCCGCTATCAACGGCCGTTCGATCTCTCCCCGTACCGGATCCGCGTAACGGTAAATGGCCGGTGTTCGCACGATGATCGGTGCGTGCCCGGGCAGCGATACACTCACGGGAAGCCAGTTTGACTTCTCGCGTGCATCATCTGATATGGAATCAGATGCGAAAGCGAACAGGTCGCCAACGCGCGGCCGCCTCAGCCAGTACGGCTGCGTTATCTGATCCCCATGCACGTAGATCGTGTGCAGTGAACTGCTATCGACGACGCCGCGCCGATACACCGCGATGTGGACCGCTACGCTATCACCAAGCGCGACGCGCGCACGATCCGAGACCGCTTCGACATCGACGCCAGATTCCGCAATTGCAATCTGATTTTCATCGGCCGCAGTGATAGTACGCGTCGTGTCGATGCCGGCGAAGATTGATCGTTCCGAGTCCGCGGGCGTCGATTCATTCACACGTGTCGCCTCTCGGCGAAGATAGTCCATTACGACCCCCTTCCTGGGCGCCGTACCAAATCCCTGGGACTTGTGCTGGCTGCGGCTCTGCGCTGCGATCTCCGCGTACGTCAATCCAAGAATTGGATCGTACTCGCCAACATTCATCGAGATCGTGCCATCACTTCGCGAGAAACGCGCACCACGATAGAACTTCGATACGGTCCACGGCCGACCGAATTTGCTAACCGGGAACTGCACCGTGTCCGCTGCTGCATCGTATACCACACGCGCCAGCTTGCCAGCCACCTGATGGTGCCCATGGCCATCCCGCGGCGTTCCCGAAAACACGGAGACTATGATGTCAGGCCGGAATCCTCGCACGACCTTCACCATGTCACCCAGGACGGAATCGCGCGGCCAGTGGGAGAACGTCTCGTCCGCCGTCTTGGAAAAGCCAAAGTCGTACGCGCGCGTAAAGTACTGATGCGCCCCATCAATCCGACGGGCCGCGAGCAACTCCTGAGTACGAATGACTCCCAACGCCTCGCCCAGCTCGTTGCCAATGAGATTCTGACCGCCATCCCCACGCGTGAGTGACAGGTACGCTGTCTCGGCGCGGTGCCCTCGCGCGAGCCATGCAATCAGCTGAGTATCCTCGTCGTCTGGGTGCGCGCCTATTACCAGCACGCGACTATGCACGCCAGCTGCCGCCTTCGCCTCCGCGATTGCGACGATGCCGCGCTCCTGAGCATTCAGGAGGCGCGGCATCGATATTGTGGCCATCGCGGTCGTGGTGACCAGCGCCAGCAAGCCGGCGCGGTGCGCCCGAGAAACCACGTTTGCCATCAACGTACCGATGCGCGTGCGCGCCCACTCTGCACAGGCTGCGGCAGTGTCAGCACATCCGTAACGATACGTTCCTGCTCCGCCTTGTGGGGTCCCGAGTAGCCCTCAGCTGGACTCGCGCGCTCAGCGCGCCCAATGTAGCGCACAGCGATGGCATTCCCCGTCGAAACACGCAGACGCGGCCAGACAAAACTCCACGCACCCATATTCTTGGGCTCTTCTTGTGCCCACACAACGTCCTCGATGGACGGATACGAATCAACAATCGCTGCTACTTCGTCGTGCGGCCATGGATACAGCTCTTCCACTCGTACAAGGGCGACACCACTACCACCGTCGCGCTTCCGCTTATCAAGAAGGTCGTAGTAGATTTTGCCCGTGCAGAACACTATTCGCTTGACGCTCTCGCGCTGCTGCATCACTGCGGAATCGTCGATCACCGGCTGGAAAGATCCGGACGTAAGATCGCTCAATTTCGATGCAGCCTCGGGGAGTCGCAATAGACTCTTGGGCTGCATGAGCACCAGCGGGCGGCGCTCCAATGACTGAGCTTGCCTGCGGAGAATGTGGAAGTACTGCGCAGGAGTGGATGGATACGCTACACATATGTTGCCTTCTGCGCACAGCTGCAAATACCGCTCGAGTCGAGCACTCGAATGTTCTGGACCGCCGCCCTCGTAGCCGTGCGGCAGAAGCATTACCAGCGACGACTCCTGCCCCCACTTCGCCCGACCCGATACGACAAATAGATCGATGACGGTCTGAGCGACGTTGGCGAAATCACCGTACTGCGCTTCCCACAATACCAGAGTGCCAACAGCCGTTGCGCTGAACCCGTATTCAAATCCAAGTACGGCAGCTTCGGAAAGCGGCGAGTTGTAGATCTCGAACTTGCCCGTCGCACCGTCGATGTGCTGCAACGGAACGTACGTAACCCCCGAAACCGAATCGTGCAGTACGTCTTGCCGGTGCGAAAACGTACCACGCTCAACATCCTGGCCCGTAAGCCTGATCGACGTTCCATCCATCAACAGGGACCCCAAGGCTAGCGACTCCGCGTGCCCCCAATCTATCCCTCCAGCATCTCCCATCGCGTCACGCCGACGCAGCAGCGTACGTGAAACGCGACTGTTCGCTTTGAAACCTTCAGGCCAATGTAAAAGCGCCTCGTTCAAGGATTCGAGAGCAGCAGCGGTGATAGGAGCCGATGCCGGCGCTGGCTTCTCCACCACTGCAGCGCCGTCGGGCGAAACAGGATTCCGGGGGCCGGCCTGGATCTGCTCCAGCTTCGACATGATCTCCTTCTCAACCGCCTGCATCTGTTCCGCCGTGATGACGCCCTCGCGGACCAGACGCTCCCCCCAAACTTCGCGCGGGGTCTTGTGGGCTCGAATCTTGGCATAAAGCAGCGGCTGGGTGAACGCTGGCTCGTCGGTTTCGTTATGGCCGTGCCGGCGATAGCTCACCAGATCGATTACGACATCCTTTTTGAATGTCGTCCGATACGCCATCGCAAGTCGCACCGCCTGAACGCAGGCCAGCGCGTCGTCTCCGTTGACGTGAATCACCGGAATGTCGTAACCCTTCGCTGGATCGCTCGCGTAGCGCGTCGAACGTGCGTCGACCGGATCGAGGGTGTACCCAATCTGGTTGTTGACGATGATGTGAACCGTGCCGCCCGTCCGAAATCCTTCGAGCAACGACAGGTTCATCGTCTCGGTAACGATCCCCTCGCCCGTAAACGCAGCGTCACCGTGTACGCAAACCGGAATTACGGCCGACTCATCCTGGCTACCATCGTCCAGGCGCTGCTTCGCGCGAGCTACACCCTCAAGCACCGAATTGACAAATTCCAGATGGCTCGGATTCGGTACCAGTGAAAGCGCGATCGAGCGACCACCGATGTCGCTTGTTCCTTGCGCACCCTGGTGGTACTTCACGTCACCGCTCGTGTCCACCGCCCCGTCGGGATGCTTTCCGTCGAATTCATCAAATATCGTCGCGTACGGCTTGCCGAGTACGTGCGTCAGCACGTTGATACGACCGCGATGCGCCATCGACATGG
>JBDTAB010000149.1:0-5793 GCA_039924865.1 Gemmatimonadaceae bacterium
GTATCGGTGTGTTTTGCGCAGGACGCGAGCGCGAAGATCGAAAGCAGCACGAACCACGAGGCAAGCGAACGGCGGTGCGTTTTCGTTGTGGATGGCATCAGATCAGTGGATTTCAGTAGAGGGCGACCGTGCTTCGCTGGCCTTCGCTGCCGTTCGCGGCGCGCGAGCCTCGGTGTTACGCTCCGGTTTTTACCAAACTCGTGTCACACCAAAGCCCTCAAAAATAGCCTCGTTCGACACTATCGACATCGCTTCGGCGTGCGCCTGTGCGATCAACATCCGATCGAAGGGATCGCGATGGTCACCCGCCAGGCTTCCGGCACGTTCGCCGTGCGCGACGGTGACGGAAAGTTCGTGGAAACCCTGGCTTGTGATCGCGCGCAACATCGCCGCACCCTCGAGCGCAGGTAGCGGCAACTTTACTAGCCGGACCTTGGTCGCAATCTCCCACGCCGTGGCCGCGCTCACGAAGATGTCGTTGGACTCGTCCGATATTGCGGACCGTGCCCGCTTCGACAGCCGCGCGTCGCCAGCGAGCCACCAGAGGAAAGCATGAGTGTCGAGCAGCAAGCCGGCCAAGCTATTTGCCGCTCGCCTTATCCCAGGCGTCCAACTCATCATCAGGAAGGGGTTCGAAGAACGAGGCGGGGAGATCTATCTGTCCCCGCATCGCCCCAAACTTCCGCGTGGGCGTGGGTTGGTCGATGGGGACGAGCCTCACCAGCGGTTCCTTCCCACGGGCGATGACGATGTCGGCCCCGGCTCGCGCTTCTTCCACGAAGCGGGAGAGATTGGTTTTTGCGGCGTGCATGGTAATGATCTTCATAGCATAACCCCAGTCCGGTAAGCTTAGCTAATCTACCTTAACGGTGCAACTTTCCCGCGGATAGCCCGGGTGCGGCCAGGCGGGGGCCTAGATCGGCAATTGCGCGGGCGTGTTAGTATGTAGCCATGGGAGAACCCGCCCAGTATTCACCTGTTCAGCTCGCCGAGATCAAGGACGCCTTTCTGGCGGAGCAGCCCGTCACGTGCCCTATCTGCGGTGGCCGGATGACCACTCGCTCAATTGGCGGCGGCTCTTTCGGGCTTGGCTATGCTCGCAAGCGCGAGTGGCTCATCTGCGGCGGCTGTCACAGAAGCGCGATCTTCGACGTGAAGCGCGGCACGCGCAACTAGCAGCCAGAGCCATGGCGGGGGATGCCCATTTGATGTCGCCGCACCTGCCTCATGCCTCGCACCGGTGGCACGCTGCTGGCACCTCAGCTCACATCGCCACCCCGCCGCCGCCGCCGAATGCGAAACTCCGATCATGACCTCACCGGGTTCATCCGCCTCCGCGGTGCTCGTGAGCACAATCTTCAGAACGTCGATGTCGACATCCCGCGCGACGCACTAGTTGTCTTCACTGGCGTCTCGGGATCGGGCAAGTCATCGCTCGCCTTCGGAACGCTGTACGCGGAAGCACAACGGCGCTATCTGGAATCCGTCGCGCCGTACGCACGACGACTCTTCCATCAGCTTGACGTGCCGGAGTTCGACTCGATCGATGGACTTCCTCCCGCGGTCGCGCTGCAGCAACAGCGCGGAACGCCGACCACTCGGTCGTCGGTGGGCAGCGTCACCACGCTCTCGAACCTGCTGCGGATGCTGTATTCGCGAGCCGGCGACTATCCGCGCGGCCAGCCGCTCCTGTACGCAGAATCGTTCTCGCCCAATACGCCCGAAGGCGCCTGTCCCAAGTGCCACGGCCTTGGCAGGATCTACGAAGTCTCCGAGCGCTCGATGGTCCCCGACGACAGTCTCACCATCCGCGAGCGCGCTGTTGCAGCATGGCCAACGGCATGGCAGGGACAGAACCAGCGCGATATCCTCGTCACACTAGGCTACGACGTCGATCGCCCCTGGCGTGAGCTTCCCAAAAGAGATCGCAACTGGATTCTATTTACCGACGAACAGCCGGTGGTGCCCGTGTACGCGGGGTTCACACCCGCGGAGACGCGCCGCGCACTCAAACGCAAGCAGGAACCCAGTTACATGGGCACGTTCTCGAGTGCACGCCGGCACGTACTGCACACATTCGCGAACACGCAGAGCGCGTTGATGAAAAAACGGGTACTGCAGTTCATGTTGAGCGCGGACTGTCCCCTCTGTCACGGCAAGCGTCTTCGGCTTGAATCGCTGTCCGTGAAATTCGCCGGCCTGGATATCGCTGAGATATCGCGACTTCCTCTATCTCGGCTCGCGAACGTTCTCGCGCCGTATGCTGACGGGACGTCCGGCGCTGCGGTGAAGCTTCAGGTTGCACACCCCGAAAAGGTCGTCGTGATGCGGCGTATCGCGGAAGATCTTCAGGGCCGATTGTCAGTCTTGCTCGACCTCGGGCTCGGCTATCTGTCACTCGACCGGACCACCCCGACGCTGTCTCCTGGAGAGCTGCAGCGTCTTCGTCTCGCAACTCAGGTGCGATCCAATCTTTTCGGTGTCGCGTACGTTCTGGACGAGCCGTCCGCGGGACTGCATCCGGCCGACACCGAAGCATTACTCACCGCGTTGGCACGCCTCAAGGCGTCTGGTAATTCATTGCTCGTCGTTGAGCACGATCTCGACGTGATCCGTCGCGCCGACTGGATCGTCGATGTCGGTCCGGCGGCGGGGGAGCAGGGCGGGAACATTCTATACAGCGGACCACCAGCGGGTCTTCAGGAAATCGAGGCATCCCAGACACGGCGGCATCTCTTCGGCCGCGATCTGATCTCCGCACGTGAGGTCCGCGCGCCGCGCGCGTGGCTCCGCCTTGCCGGTGTGAGCCGTAACAATCTCGAGAATCTCGATGTCACCTTTCCGCTCGGCGTGTTGACCACCGTCACCGGCGTTTCAGGATCCGGTAAATCGAGCCTCGTGAGCCAGGCGCTCGTCGAGCTTGTCGCCGACGCGCTGGGTCACGCCGCGTCCGGCATTACGGACGAACCCGACGACCTCGAACAGGTTGCGCCAGTAACACTGGGTGGCAGGATCGTGGACGGTGTCGAGAAAATCAAGCGCATGGTCGTGGTAGATCAGAAACCAATCGGCCGCACGCCGCGCTCGAACCTCGCGACTTACACCGGATTGTTCGACCGCGTCCGGGCGCTGTTCGCGGCCACGAAGATGGCACGTGCGCGGCACTACGATGCCGGCCGCTTCTCGTTCAATGTCGCCAAGGGGCGCTGCGAGACCTGTCAGGGCGAAGGCTTCGTTTTCGTCGAACTGCTTTTCCTTCCGAGCGTGTACACACCGTGTCCCACCTGCCATGGCGCACGTTACAATGCCAAAACGCTGGAGGTGCGGTATCACGATAAAAACATCGCCGATGTTCTCGATATGACAGTGGACGCTGCCCTGGAATTCTTCGGGGACGACGAACCCGTGCGCCGGTCGCTTGACGTGCTTCGCGACGTTGGGTTGGGGTACATCCGGCTAGGCCAGGCTGCTACTGAACTCTCGGGAGGAGAGGCACAGCGAATCAAGCTCGCGACCGAGTTGCAACGCAATTCGCGTGGTAACACCCTATACATCCTGGACGAGCCTACCACCGGGCTTCACCCCTCAGACGTCGAGCGGTTGATGGCGCAACTGGGCCGCTTGGTGGACGCCGGAAACACCGTCATCGTCGTCGAGCACGACATGCGTGTCGTTTCTGGTAGCGACTGGGTAATGGACATCGGACCGGGCGCTGGCGAAGACGGTGGCCGCTTGGTCGTTGCCGGAACGCCGGCCCAGGTGTCGCGTGCAGCGATGAGCCGAACAGCGCCCTATCTCGCGCGCTTCATGGAGTAAAATCTGGTCCCCACGGTTGAAGCGTTGCACGTAGATTTCCCGCCATGGATTCGACCAGTTTTGCCGATCGCCTGCAGGATAGCTTTGACCAGCTCTACCACTATGTTCCGGCGCTCTTTGGCGCCCTCGTAATTCTGTTCGCCGGCTATCTGCTCGCCAGGCTGCTGGAACAGGGAACCGACAAGCTGCTTCGACGGATGCACTTCAACACCATCCTCGAACGTGGCGGGGTGCTTCAGGCGGTAGAGCGGTCCGGCTCCCACATGAACCCGACCCGCGTAACGGCCAGCGTGGTCTTCTGGTTCGTGATGTTCTCGGTCCTGATGATCGCCGCGAACGCACTCGGTCTCTCGTCGCTCGGCAACATGTTCGGCGAACTGGTGAGCTACATCCCGAGCCTCATCGCCGCGATAGTGATCGTCATCGTCGGGATCGTGCTCGGCGAATTCGTCGGGGGCCTGATCATGGCGTCCGCCGGCGCCATCCACGGGGGCCCTACATTGTCGCGCTTTGGGAAGGGCGGTGTGATCCTCATCGCGATCTTCATGGCGCTACAGGAGCTCGGCGTCGCGACGGACATCGTCACGACCGCGTTCGCGATCCTCTTCGGTGCAATCGCGCTATCGGCTTCGCTGGCATTCGGACTTGGCAACCGCGAACTGGCCGGCGAGGTAACCCGTCTCTGGTACAACAGGTACAAGGCCGAGCGCGAGAAAATCGACAGCGACATCGCTGCCCAGGATGCCGCCGAGGGGCTCGACGACTAGCCCTGGTGGCTGGTGACTTTTCGCCCCCGAATAAAGGCCGAACAGTTACCTTCGCGCGAAGATCACTAGGATATCGCATAAGTTGTTGTCCTGTAATAACTTAGCGTGACGCAGCAAGGTTGCTAAATGGCTGCCCCCGAGCTATATTTCGGGGTTCCCCGATAGATCGCAAAATCCATCAGGTGTCGCCCTTCCTGGCGCGCACCGCAAGTGCGGTATTGACCAGTTATGACAGCTCCAAATAACCGCGAGCGCATACTCCCGCGGCTGATCCACGAAGAGGTCCAGGAATCGTTCATCAATTACTCGATGAGCGTCATCGTATCTCGCGCCCTGCCCGACGTTCGCGACGGGCTCAAGCCTGTACACCGGCGCGTTCTCTACGCGATGAACGAACTTGGCCTTGTTCCAGGTCGCCCATACAAAAAGTCTGCGACCGTTGTTGGAGATGTGCTCGGCAAGTATCATCCGCACGGCGACAGTTCGGTTTACGATGCGCTCGTGCGCATGGTGCAGGACTTCTCGCTCCGCTATCCGCTCGTTGACGGACAGGGGAACTTCGGCTCTGTCGATGGCGACAACGCCGCAGCGTACCGGTACACCGAAGCCCGGCTTACGCGCATTGCAACGGAGATGCTCGGCGACATCGACAAGAACACCGTCGATTTCCAGCCGAACTTCGATGATCGACTTCAGGAGCCACGCGTACTCCCGTCCGCGATGCCGAACTTGCTCGTCAATGGTTCGTCTGGAATCGCAGTGGGAATGGCGACCAACATTCCGCCGCACAACTTGCGCGAGGTAACCAGCGCACTCGTCGCGCTCATTGAAGATCCCGATCTGCCGGGCAGCGCACTCCGCAAGTTCATCAAGGGGCCCGACTTCCCCACGGCAGGCTACATCTACGGCACCGCCGGAATCACCGACTATCAGGAAACCGGCCGCGGCCGCATCGTGATGCGCGCACGGGCCGTGATCGAAGAGCGCGAAACGTCCAACCGCGCCCAGATTGTGGTCACGGAGCTGCCTTACCAGGTCAACAAGGCCAAGCTACTCGTGGACATTCGCGATCAGGTCCGCGAAGGCAGGCTGGAAGGTATCAGTGACCTGCGCGACGAGAGCGATCGCGATGGAATGCGCATGGTGATCGAGCTCAAGCGCGATTCGATTCCTCGTGTTGTCCTGAATCAGTTGTACAAGCACACGTCAA
>JBDTAB010000150.1:0-6507 GCA_039924865.1 Gemmatimonadaceae bacterium
TCGTCGTACCTCCAGCCACGTAGCCAATCACAACTGCCGTCGCGGCGCTCGCAATGCCGGTCATGTTGTGATGTTCGGCAAGCCAGAATCGATGATACCCGAGTCGTTCGGCGTGCTGCGCCAGATCGAGCGAATTTCGGAGAGCGTCTGCCGGTGTTGAACCAGCGGGAACGGGAGCGAGGTCGAGGACCGAGAACAGGGGCGTACTCATAACTAAACGTAAGGGAATATCAAGCCACGTTCGCACGTCAGAACGACAGGCTCATAGGCCGGAGACATGACGATTGCAACTTTAATAGAGCTCAAGCGGCGGGTGTCAAGGTGGTTGTCGCATGATGCGTGCTGTCGAAGCGCGGCTCTCTCGCGATATTTCGGCGCTTCGGGACAGGGAACCTCGACGTCGTGCTTCGTCCTATCGGGCTGGAGTAAGGCGGAATTTAATGGGTCCTTTCGCATTCAGCACGTACGTCACGATGCCCGGGGCAAGGCGTAATTGAAGTGGATTCAAGATAGTTCGAATCTGCTGTGCGTCGCGCTGTGTGATGACCCAGACGCGTGCCGTTGTCTCGGTGATTCGATCGAGCGCTTTGTTCGTCGAATAGTCGTCGGGCAAGCCGGCGAGATAATTGGCGAGAGCGCGCCACTCCGGGCGTACTCCCGCAAGGTACGTGTCGTCCGCGTCTTGAAGTGCCTTCAATTGTGGCGGGGATAACAAAAGTGAATCTGACGCCTCCACAAGGTCAGCAAACAGATTCGGTACCGTGCGTTCATATCGCGCGGCTATCTGGTCCGCGTCCATCTTTCGACCGCTATGGCCGCGCCGGCCGGCATCTAGCGAGTGCTTGAGTAGCTGTTCCGGGAGCGGCATTCCGATATCAATATTGATTTCTGCGGTAACGCTAAATGGCGTGAGAGATTGCATGTTAAGACGCGTCGAGCCGAAGCCAGCGTTCGTTGTATATCGCCATTGTTTCGTAGTGGCATCAAAACCGTTGACGCTTAGCAGCACTGGATCAGGTATACTCTGTTGTCCCCACCCATGAGTGTGCGTACCATGTATTGCGTGATCCGCGAGTGCGGGAAGGTTCTGGAAGTAAAGAGCGGCAGTCACACGGTCTCCCAGCGATAGCGCTGCCGGAGAAAGCGCCAAACGCAAATCCGCAGTGATTGCCCATGGGCCGTGACAGCTGTTGAGTGCGGCGAGCTGATTGACTTGGGCCTGAAGACATGCCGCTGCCGTTGAGGATCGCTTCATCAGTGCTGCAATCGCCGCACCTGTTCGAGAATCGATAGAGGATGGACCGAGCACAAATGCGCGATCACCACCTATCCCGTCGCCGTTGACGTCGCCGTTCACGATCGGTGTGTAGTGTAGCCCCGATCGAACTTTGGAATACACCGTTGCGCTTACACCATGCGGCAGTGACGTCCCGAACTCAACCTGAATCTGATGACGGACGTCAAGCGGACTGGGTTCCTCCTGAACGCTTCGGGGATCGTCGCCGGTGGCGCCATCAAACCCGCGTACTTGTGTGGTCGCGCGACCTAATGTGTAGGACGCGCGGAGCACGCGGTCGCTGCCAACCGGGGGCGTCGCAACGACTGTCACTTGAGCCGCATGCCCTCGGAGGTCGGATTGTAGGACGTTAACGCCGCTGAATTCCGTGCTCTGTCTAGCACCGGTCGGTACGGAGAATCCTGTACGTGCGTCGATCGCGTCGACTGGGGAGAAGACTGGTCGATTGGCTTCCGCTGGAAGAGTGAATTGAGGAACACCTGTGAAATTGAGATCAACGCGACTCGGCTGATTCAATTGCCACGAGTACACGCCATCGACACTCACGGGGATCGTTTTGACGAGACCCGACCATCCCAGGGTTGAACGCCAACTCATCGGCGGTCGATATTCACGACCAAGCAACGCGACGGGTAGTCCTGACACGGCAAGGCTCGGCGCGCCGGCGACGCACGACTGCGGTACTGTCGCGATGTCAATGTTGTAGCGCGTCCAGTCGGCGGGAGGTGTTGCGGCCCCCGCGCACGTGAGCTCGCGGGCTGCGGAGGAGAGGCCGGTTTCGACGGAGAGGGGCTCGGCTACGTTCGCTGGGAGGTTTGACCGGAACGCGCCAATCCCCCCGCGCAGAACACCCTTGGGGCCGTCGAGGAAGGTGCCAAGGTTACTGATTGTGGACCCAGGAGATGGGCTGCCGTACAGCCACGAGAACCCGAGACGGGGGCTCACGCCGCCCCATGCGGCCGAGCCATTCCTGGCGAGCGGCCCCAATGCCGCAACCAATGGAAGATTTTGCGGCAGCCGCGATAAAAGACTTCCACCCTCCAGACGAAGGCCGCCAACGAGTTCGACTCCCGCGGCGGGATGCCACCAGTCGCCCAGGAATGCCGCGGCATTCCAAACTGTTGCATCCCCTCCGGAACTGTTGAGGGTCCTCGAGAATAGTGAGGCATGTCCCGCCGTCAAGTCGCTCGGTGACGCGAAGTAGAATGTTCCATTCGCGTCAGAACTTCTCGTCCCGGACGAGCCTTGGAGCAAAGCGTCGACACCAACCTTTATGCGATTCCGATTCGTAGCGTACCACTGCGTTTCGTTGGTGCCTTCAACTAACCATTCCGATGTATTGAACGGCACACCTCCGCCAGCCTGAATCGTCGCAGCCTGCTCGGTATCCGAAGGCGCAACAGTGATGATCGACGCAGGTCCTGGTTGATTCGGACGATCGCCCAGTCGCTTGAGGCTCACCGTGAAACGGCTTTCGCTGAGTACGCGCTTCCGGATCAGAGTTGACGATGTCAACATCGCCATTGCCGTAAGCATATCATCAGTTCTGGCTCGGCTGCTGCTGACGAAAGGCGCGTTGCCGACACCTAGAGTCTGATCGGCATCGAGGTATCCCAACAGGCCCCACCTTGTTGCACCATTCGGGGTATGGTCTACACGCGCCATTGCCGTCACACGCTTATCCGATGCACGTTGAAGGGGTGCGCCTAGCAAGCCATATCGTGCCAGGCCGGTGAGAGCACTATCAAGGGCGAATTTGTCGACGCCCAGCGCTCCGTACGCACTCGTAGGGCTGCCACCGAGCGACGATGCGGAGAGAGTCCTATATGCAACGTCAGCGCTCGCGCTGTAGGTCCATTTCTCGCTATCGAGCAACGGTCCGTCCGCTCCGATGCTAGCCGAGAGATACGACGGCTGACCTCGACTGAGGTTGGAAAGTGCAGCGTCCGAGAGTTGTGTGACACCAGGGCTTCCAGCGATAGACATGTATCTTGAACTGAATGAATACCCCGGCGCGAGTTCGATCGCGAGCTGGCCAGCCCCAAAGCCGCCGCGAGACGGATCGTAGGTGGACGTTGCGACGCGGGCCGTTGTTCGAGCCAGGCGTGGTAGCCGGCTGCCCGAGAACACTGCGCCATTGAGAGTGACGTTCGATTGATCAGCTGGAAGGCCAAGTATCGAGAGGCCTTTCGGCGTCGCCGTAACGCCGGGCACCGTCGCCGCGAGGCTCGTGATATCGCCAGCGGTACCCGGTGAAAGTGCCGCCGGCACGCCTCCGACAACTGTCTCCACCCCCTCCAGTTCCGGCACGTCAGATTCCTTGTGCTTGGGCGCAGGTCGTGCAGCTTCCGTAACAACTGCTGCGAGCGCAGTAACCGCACGCTGCATGGTCGCGTTGACGATGAGCGCGGCACTGTTACCTGGCACGCGAGTTACGCGCTTGCGTAGCGAACGAAATCCCGCTGCTGCGAAGTAAACCAGATAGTCGCCAGACTCCGATCGCGCGATGATTCTATAGTTACCCAGGTTGTCCGTCTGCGTCTCGATTGCGAACCGGTCGGGGGCACGGGTAACGTGAATATCTACGCTGCCGATTGGTGTGCCAGTCGTGTCAGTCACTCGACCGATGATCGTGTCCGGACGCTCTACACCCGGGTGTAAGGGTTCAGACTGGCGAGCGGTCACCCGGCCGCTTTGCGCCCAAACCAACGCAGGTCCCCCAGCAATGAGCAGGGCAGCCAACAGAACGCTATTGATCCGAGGAATGGCGGTCTTTGTTCGCAGGGCGTGCCAACGAGCCAAGCCGTGATCATTCGCGAGTTCCCGATCCATCACGATGGCGTTTCTCCCTCTTCGATTCACACCTCGCGCTGAGTTGATTGTGGCATAGTAGAAGCGTGCTAGCGGCTGCATGAGAATCTCCAGAGATCTCACCGCGGTAGGCGATGATGCTAGTATATGCAGAGGTAGACCTTCAACGTTACAAACGATTATGACCGAAGAAGCATCGGATGATCGCTGAACGTGCCTTCGGCCTGAATATCGCTTTCCGGTCGTACGCTACCTTCGCGTATGGCACGCTGGGGGCACTCGTCCATCCTTGGCGGTCTTGTAACATTTCCGCCCCCCACGGCATTATAAGTAGAATGCCGAGCAATCATGTCGCGAAAATTGTCAGCCGATAGAGACGTCGTTATTCTCCCGCATCTCATCGATCGCGCGAGAGCGGGGGAGCCTTCGGCCATCGCTGAATTGTACAGTAGATACGCGACGAGTCTGTTTCAAACTGCCTATCGCATCACCGGAGCGCGGTCAGACGCGGAAGATGTCGTCCACGATCTCTTCGTCGGATTGCCTGGAGCACTAAAGAGATACGAGGATCACGGTCAATTGGCGGCATGGCTCAATCGAATCGTGGTGCGCCTGGCACTTGTTCGTCTCCGTTCAGATCGCAGCCATCTCGCAACTCCTCTCGACGAATATCCGTTGCTTGCGGCAGATCGCGCTGATTCGCGCGCCGATTTGAACGATCTGCAGCGGAAGATCATGGAGTTACCAGATACGCTGCGAGCCGTGCTCGTCCTCAACCGCGTGGAAGGTTACGCGCATGAGGAAATAGCCGCACTGCTGAATATCAGTGCGGCTGCGTCACGCACGCGGTTGTCGCGCGCCATCGAAATGCTTCGACGCTCGCTTCTCTAGAATTGTCACAGAGGTAAACTGCATGCGTCTTCATTTCCGTCACCCCACAGTAGATGATCTCGGCGGTGTCCTCTCCGATTCGGCGGATGAATCACGCGCGTGGATAACCGCACATCTAAAGGGATGTCAGCGCTGCCGAGATACTGTTCAATTCGTGCGCGAAGCGAGCAACGCGGCGTCGGCGATTCCGCCAGTCGGACCGTCGGAATCCCTGCTGGGTAGAGTGCTGGACAGCCGCGCGTCCGATACGCGAATCATTCTTCCGATCGTCGATCCCAGGCAATTTCCAAAGCGCCACTGGGCGCTTCCTGCCGCAGCGGTGCTGGCCCTGGCCGTATTGGGCGGAGCAATTATCAGTCAGCGGGCGAGTGAGGTCGAAGCCGGAACGACGAGCGGAACTCTACAGTTCGCGCCTGCCGCGCCGCGCGCTGGGCAGTCAGTGGACGTCGATTACCTTCCATCCGCGACGCTTGCCGGTCAAGCACGTCTCGAATTGCGTGCGCGGTACCGCAGGCGCAACGACGATAATTACAACACCGGGATTCCGACCACGATCGCGACCGAGCTCAAGCGTGGCGCGGATGGCAGATTCACTGGCCGTCTGTCACTTCCGGATGGCGTCGTTTACGCCGTGTTCGCTGTGGAAGACGCCAGCGCAAGCACAATTGACGACAATGTCGGCCGAAACTGGGAGCTGCTTGTCTCTGATTCCACCGGCAAACCGCTGTTCGGCGCGCTTGACCAGCGCGCGAGCGATATGATGGGGCGCAATTGGCAGGAAGGTTTTGCCACTGCGCGACGCATGATTGTTCTGTACCCCAATGACCTCCGTGCGTGGAACTGGATGTACGCCTTCCATTCATGGCTGGGGCGTGCTGACGACGATAGCATTCGGACGATCCACCGAGCACAGCTCGCGCGCTTTGAGTCGAAGTTTACGTCAGGATTCGCACCATCGCCGGAGGAAATGGGCGAAATGGCTTGGTATGCAAGCCGAGTTGACTCGTCGGTTGCGGCACGATGGCGCGCAAGGCTGAGTCGTGACGCACCGAACAACTCATTCGCGATCCAGTGGCGTTTGTTCGACGGACTGGATTCCATGTACGTCAGCAAGGACACTGCTACCGAGTTCCGGCGACTGGACGCGCTCTGGCCAGTCTCGTCGCCCGATCGTCGCGTGGAGATTGCAACTTATGCGGCTGGGATCGCGCTCGATACGAAGGATACATTGCAAACAAGGCGCTGGACAACACGCCTGATTGGCGCTGCGCGTGACAAGCAGAGTGCCGCGCAATGGGTTGCCAGGCGTTTCACGCGGTTGCCGGCACTCCGCGATGAAGGGATTCAGAGACTTCGTCATGAGATCGATGTGCTCTCGGAACTTGTGCCGTCCGAGCGCGGCCTCGATGAAACGCGCGCTCAACAACAAAAGCGAAATGCGGGCACCAGGCGCGAGCTGCTCGCAAGCCTCGGCCAGGCGCTCGTCGCGCGTGGAGACTATGCCGCGG
>JBDTAB010000151.1:0-2908 GCA_039924865.1 Gemmatimonadaceae bacterium
ACGATCGTTTCTATAAAGGCGACATCGCCCGGGAGATTGTGCGCGGCATGCGCGAGGAAGGCGGACTGTTCACCATGCAGGATCTCGCCAACTGGAAGGTGCACATCGAGGAACCGTTGCACACCAATTACAAAGGCATCGAGGTGTACAAGCTTCCCATCTGGCAGCAGGGACCAGCGCTGCTGCAGTCGCTCAACATTCTCGAGAACACCGATGTGAAGAGCATGGGCTACAACTCGCCGCAATACATCAATACGGTGTATCAGACGATGAGTCTCGCATTTGCGGACCGCGACTTCTATTACGGCGACCCATACTTCCCGCCAGAAGAGCCGGTAGCGGGATTGATGTCCAAGGCATACGCCAAGGCACGTTTCGGCGAAATAGATCCGACGAAGAACAACGTAAACATCAAGCCCGGCGATCCATACCCGTATCAAGGTGGAACCAATCCATTCAAGTCGCTGCTCGACAAATGGAATTCCGCTGATTTCGCGCCGGTCAAGACGCAACCGAGAGGCGGCCAGCAGGACAAGGTTCCGACGAATACCGATACCGCGTCGCAGCGGGTCGCGAGTCGGTCGGGTGCGATGGAGTTTCTTCCCGACAATGCCTCGCGTGCCGATTCGGCATTCACCGCTGACTTCTACTCAGGCACAACTTCCATAGAAGCGTCAGACGCCGAAGGCTGGGTGGTTTCCGTGACGCCGAGCGGCGGGTGGGTTCCAGCGGTGATCGCCGGCCGCACCGGGATCGGGCTGAGCCAGCGGGCGCAGAGTTTCGTAACGCAGGCCAGCGACGGACCGTTCAACGTGATCGAGCCCGGCAAGCGTCCGCGCGTTACGCTCACTCCAACGCTCGCGCTAAAGGACGGCGCACCGTATCTGGCATTCGCAGTTCAGGGCGGCGATTCCCAGGACCAGAACCTGTTGCAGTTCTTCCTCAATGTTGTCGAGTTCGGCATGACAGTTCAACAAGCGACCGAAGCGCCCAACTTCAACAGCTGGCAGATGCGGTCGTCGTTCGGAATGCACGACATGGAGCCGGGCCGGATGCTCGTCGCGACGTCTCTCCCCGATTCCACACGTGACGCGCTAACGCGGATGGGTTACAAGCTGGAATTCGCGTCGCGGACGTCGGGACCGATCAACGCCATCTTCTTCGACACCGGGCACCACACCATGTGGGGTGGATCCAGCAACCATGGCGAGGACTACGGAGTAGCCTGGTAGCCGCGCGATACAATTACCGCCGCAACCATGTCGGCGGTAACGTTTGTCGCGGTGCGGAACATGTCCGGAATCACGTCTACCGCGAGAAGGATACCGACTCCTTCCGCGGGTATCCCAACACTAGTGAGTACGGGAACCATTACGAGCAGCACGCCTCCTGGGATTCCTGGTATGCTGAAACTGAGCAACACAGCGGACACGGCAATCGACGCCACCTGGGCTGGTGAAACTGACACGCCATACACGCGAGCGAGAAACAATGTGCTCGTCATGATCGCGATGGTCGCTCCGAGTTTGAACGTCGATACTGCGAGTGGCAGAACGAAGCCCGTAGCGGCAGCTGGAAGTCCGAGCTCATCCTTGCCGGCTTCGATCATCGCGGGAAGCGACGCGAGTGATGAGCGCGAACTGAAACCAACCACCTGTGCGGGCGCGACCGCGCGTGCGAATTTGAGGAGTGGTACGCGCCCCACGACAACTGCCACGACATATAACGCGCATATGTAGATAATGCATGCCATCGCTACCAGGAGCAGCAGCGACACGATCGAGTTTGCACCGCCGAAGCCCGTGCGCGCACCCAGTGCGTATGCGAGACCAAATACTCCCAGTGGCGCGATCCAGAGTACCCAGCGAACCAGCTCCAACATCACATCGGCGACAGCGCGGAAGAAGCCCACCAGATTTGCGCGTGACTCATGCTTCAGTCGCGTTGCGGCAACTCCGAATGCGACAGTGAATATGACGAGTGGCAGCAGTGCGCCGTTTGAAGCCGCAGCGATTGGATTGACTGGAATCAACGCATTGATCCAGTCCCAGAAACCCAGCGTCAGGTGCTGTGCCCCGGCAACGGCGCCGCTTGATGTAGTCAGGGCGCTGAGCTTGCCCGCCGATGCCGACGAAACGCCGAGCAGCGTGAGCAGCCAGGGCGTTGTGAGTGCCATGAGAACCGCGCCGGCGACGAGCAACACGATGAACGCCACGATCACCCGCAGTCCCAGTCGCCCAACAGCACTGGCGTCGGCAAGCGACGCAATGCCGGTAATCAGAAGTGCGACTACCAGCGGCACGACGAGCGCACTGATTGCCTTGACCCAGATCGTTCCGATGGGTCCGATCGCATCAACGAATTGTGGCAAGAGAGCGCCGCTCACTCCGCCCGCAACGAACGCAAGCAGTATGAGAGCCGCTGGTGATACGTGGGGCGCCGAGTGCTTCCTCGGCGCCCGGGCGCTGTTGTCCGTTGTTTGTTCTGGCACAGCGCTAAAATCTACGACCGGGTCAGCGCTTGCGCCGTGCGCGCACGGCGCAAGACCTGCTCTCCTGCACCACTAGTGCGCACGCCGGATCGCGAGCGCATAGCCGGCCAGCGTCATGAGCGAACCAATGACGATCGCCCAGCCCGCGAGGCGCGGTAGTCCAGTACTTTCGAAAGCATACCTGGCCCCAATCGCCAGCATGACTATTGGAATCGGCGCCAGCGCCATGAACCTTCGTTTAGTACCTTGATCGGTCGTCACTTTATCACTTCCGTTCGCCAGCAAGGTTTGACCCCATCCTCTACAGTTCCTTCAGCAACCTATAGGTAAATTCCAGCATGTTGTAGTACTCCTTTACACCAATGCGCTCGTTCAACCCGTGCGCACGGTTGTCCTCGTCCTTGTTCGGATCCGCGA
>JBDTAB010000152.1:0-3622 GCA_039924865.1 Gemmatimonadaceae bacterium
GCGCTGACCACCAGCCTGCTCCACAGCGAGCGCGATTCCGAAGTCGGCCACGAGCGCGCGACCATCGTGCAGGAGAATGTTTTCCGGCTTGATGTCGCGATGGATCACGCCCCGCTTGTGTGCGTACTCGAGAGCATCCGCTACTTCTGTGGCGATACTTACGGAGTCGGCGATGGGAAGCTGGCGTTCACGATCGAGCCTTCCCCGCAACGTTTCGCCTTCCACGTATGGCATGACGTAGAACAACAGGCCATCGGCGCTGCCGCTATCGAACAGCGGGAGAATATGAGGGTGCTGAAGATTGGCAGTGAGCTCGATTTCCTTCAGGAACCGTTCGGGCCCGAGGCCCGCCGAGAGCTCGGCGCGCAGAATCTTTATTGCAACTTTACGATGGTGCCTGACGTCTTCGGCGAGATACACCGTCGCCAGCCGCCCGCGCCGAGCTCGCGCTCGATCGTGTACCGGCCTTCAAGGGCGGGCTGGAGTCGCGCTACTATAGGGACGGAGGCTGGATCTGACATCGACGGATAATCTATCGCGGCCGCGCAAGGCCGCACCCGGAGAAAACAGGGGTCAGAGTCCAGTTCTCACAGCCTCACGATCTCTGCCGGGCCCGCAGGGCGGAGTCCCACAATACCAGGAGGTGGAGGCCTCGCCGTTCAGTCGATTGCAACATCCGGAATCAGAAACCTGCACTCTGACCCGAATTTCTCCTGCCTACCAAAAGCCCGGAACCATAGCGATGGCCGATTTCGACGGTGGTGCTTTTCACCGAACTCAGCCGGTTACGCCGGAGCATGTGCAGTCGGTGTTGCGGCAAATTTCCGGCACCGATGTCGGCGTGACGGCCCTCAAGCTAGCGACCACTTGGACGGATCGAGCCTATCACGTGACTAGTTATCGCAACAGGCGGGTACTGCTCGCCGGCGATGCCGCGCACATCCATTCCCCTCTGGGCGGCCAGGGGCTGAACCTCGGACTAGGCGACGCGATGAATCTCGGATGGAAGCTGGCGGCCACGATCCGTGGCGACGCGCCGGACAGTCTGCTCGACAGTTATTTCTCCGAACGGCACCCAGTGGGAGTGCAGATACTTGACTGGTCGCGCGCCCAGGTCGCACTCATGCGGCCGACCCGTAGTTCGCGCGCACTCGAAGCCATCATCCGTGATCTCATCGCGACACGCGATGGCGCGACATACTTCGCCGAGCGCGTCTGGGGCGTGTCTCTGCGTTACGAACTTGGTGGTAGTCACCCGCTGGCAGGCCGAAGCGCTCCCGACTTCGAGCTGTCTGACGGGAGGAAACTCGGCGAGTATCTCAGAAACGGGAAAGGCCTCTTGCTGGACTTCGGCGCTGGCGCACCACTTCAAGCACTCGCTAGCCTCTGGAGTGGGCGGATCGTCTATGCCGCACGTGATGTCAAGGATAGGCTGGGGTTGAGCGCTGTCCTGGTACGCCCCGACGGCATCGTCGCTTGGGCTAGCGAGGGAGATCCCACCCAAGAGGACGTTGCGCAAGCCGCATCGCGATGGTTCGGCGAGTAAAGCGGCGTCGAGTAAAGGGGGGTCAGAGTGCGGTTCTCGGAGACTCAGGATGCTTGCATGGCCGCCCGATTCTTGCGGGCCCTGCGCGCGGCGTCCCAGCTGGCTTTCGATGCTCGCAAAAGGTAATCCGGACCGAGCGCAAGCTGGCATTGCACATGTAGTTTGAGTGCGCACTGCTCCATCCACTTCGGGCTGAGACGGGGTCGAGCTGCGCCGAATGCCTACCGGCTGACGGGTGCAATCGCGCCGCGCTGGCCTGCTTGCTGCGGGTCTTGAACGCGAACGCGATGGCGCAGGATATCACCAACAAATGTGAATATCATGAAGAAACGCCTGGTCCATATCCCCGCTCTCGCAATAGTCTGGATTTGCGCGGCGTCATGCTCAAACCCGGATCGACAAACAACCGCTCAACGCGCCCCCGGTGATATGAAACAGAGCAAATTGGAGTATCGCGATTTTGGGAACCATCCTTTGGTTCTCAACATCGAAGACTACACAAAGGAGAACAACACTTTCCGCACAGTCCTCTGGACCGGGGAATTCATGCAATTGACTGTGATGAGTTTACTTCCGGGAGAAGACATCGGTCTGGAGGTGCACACCGATCACGACCAGTTCATCCGAATTGAAGAGGGTGAAGGAATTGTGAAGATGGGCGATACGCGAGACAGCCTGACATTCCAGGAAAGAGTGAAAGACGATTTCGTAGTCCTGATTCCCGCCGGGAAGTGGCACGACGTAATAAACGATTCGGACAAACCGCTGAAGCTATACTCGATTTATGCGCCGAAGGAGCACGCGTTCGGTACGGTTCACAAGACCAAAGCGGACGCACTGGCTGACGAGCACGACCACTAGTCGACCGGGGATATTGGGCTGTTCAGATCCCGATTTAATCGAGCGCGTGCGTCCGCAGCATGTGATCTTCATTCGTGATCGATGGCGACGTGCGCATGATTAATACGGCAACGAGCGGAATGACGATAGCGTAGATCTTCCGCACTCATTTTCGACGATCACGATAATCCCCGGATGAATCTCAGTGCGCTTGATCAGCGCCAGGAAGTCATCCCTATTGTTGGTGACGAGAATGAGATCCGCAGCCACAAGCCGTCGCAGGATCTTCGAGTCGGACTCACCAGACCAACCTCGATGCGCCACATGATAGGCCTCGAAGCCACGAGCGTTTGCGACGCGCACGAGTTTGGGTGAAAGGCACTCGTCAATGAGAAATTTCATGCGATGCGATCGTCGGACCACCCCAACGATGGCCTTCTATTGCCACGGCGGGTTCTTTGGCCGACCACGTCTTGGGTGCGCTTCGGCATACACCAGCGCGGCGGTGACCTCTGATGCGTTGAGCGACGGATAGTCTTCCAGGACTTCGTCGAGCCCCGCGCCCTGTTTGATCAGATCCGCGATGACGTAGACAGGCACGCGCGTGTTTCGGATTACCGGCTCCCCGCCACGGATATCCTCGTCAGAGACAATGCGTTTCTCTGCGTTACGCAGCGCCGCCCAACGCGTTCGGAGGCGATGATTTGTCTGTTTCATATCGATTCTGATCACTCCGCCGGCGAGCGCGATCTCAACTTGGGCGCAAAGACCGTATTCCATATTCGTTGCACCGTCGCACTCGAGTCGTGCGATCTCCTCGTACAACTCGTTCTTCGCACGCGGTGACAGCAGCTTTCCGAGTTGCTTGCGAAGCGCAAGATAGACGACATCGGCATAACTGAGCGTACGCACCTGTCGGCGGACCGTACCTTTCCGATGCACTCGCGCGCGAGGCAACTCACCGCGATCGATCGCCGCGTTGATCGTCTTGGCGGACAATTCAGTTAGCCACGCCGCTTCTGAGAGTGTGATCGGCGCAGTTCGCTGCGAGGTGGGCGATGGTGTCTTTATCATAATCATTCCCCTGGGTGAGGAATAATATAATCAAGAAGGAAAACAGGGGTCAGATTCACTTCCCGAGGCGGGGCGTTGGCGCCAACCGGAAAACCGTCAGCTCCGACACGTGTCCTCGGACGAAGGCGGGAGTGCTTAGGCGGCAGCTACCGTGAACAAACG
>JBDTAB010000153.1:0-5239 GCA_039924865.1 Gemmatimonadaceae bacterium
GCGGTCACGCGTCGTTCTTCACAGCGACGGTCCAGACGAGCCATCGCGCGATCGCGTTGACTATGATGGTGATCACCAGCAGTACCGCACCGAGAGCCATGAGCGCGGAGAGGTGTAGATCACTCACCGCTTCGCTGAACTCGTTGGCGATCAAGGACGCGATCGTATAGCCGGGTGCGAGCAACGACGCCGATATCTCGGCGCGATTGCCGATTACCATCGTCACTGACATCGTCTCCCCCAAGGCACGGCCGAGCCCCAGTATAATTCCGCCGGCGATGCCCGAGCGCGCATTTGGAAGGACGGCGTCTCTGATGACTTCCCAGCGAGTCGCACCAAGCGCGAGCGCTGCCTCACGCTGCGACTGCGGAACGGCGCGGAGAACCTCGCGCGATACTGCCGAAATGTACGGCAGCGCCATGATCGCGAGGATAACTCCAGCGGCCAGCATGCTTGGGCCATACGCGGGGCCTGAAAAGAATGGAGTCGCCGCCAGATGGAGTGTATCGCGGAGGAATGGTATGACGTCCGTGCGCAGAAGGGGTATCAGTACGAAGATTCCCCAAAGACCATACACGACACTCGGAATCGCCGCGAGCAGGTCCACCAGGAATGCCACTGGTTGTTGCAGCCAGCGCGGCGCAAGTTCGGAGAGGAAAAGCGCGACCCCCAGGGCTAGCGGCGTCGCGATGATGAGCGCGAGAAATGACGAAACCACCGTGCCGAATATCGCTGGCGCCGCTCCGAACTTCCCAGCCGGTACGTCCCACTCGCTAGACGTGAGAAACGAGAATCCAAGCTGATGAAGAGCGGGCCACGCTGCTCGCCCTATTTCGACAGCGATTGCTATCAAAAGCAGCGGAATGCATGCCGCACACGCGGTGGTAAGCACCGAGTATGCACGATCCCCGAAGTCCGAGCTGATGACCGACCGGCCAATCGCCGTTGCGGGCTCGGGAGTTCTTACGCCGCGAGTGTTTTCAATGCCGTTCATGTCTGTACTGAAAAGTAGAATGACCGGGATCGCGAAGTGATGAATACCGTGTAACGGCATTGTCACAAGAGATGTTCCCGGTCATTCAGAGCGAGAGTCAGGAACGAGCCTGAGGAACGAGGTGCTAGAAGTTCGCGACCCAGTGCAGGTAGTAGGTCTTTGTAGGTGTAAGCCGCGCGCCGTTTGCCGGAGTCGCCTCCTGATAGTCCAGAGACACGGACGTCCTGCTATTCAGATCCCAGTTGAGGCCGCCGATGAAAGTGTTGATCGTTGGGCTTGCCGATGTATTGGGTGTTACCTGGTCGTAGCGCAAAACGACACCGAGCGGAATCGTCGACGTCGCATCCGCGATCTTGAACGGCTTGGCGACGATGTAACCTGCGACGAGACGGCCGGTACTGTCCGAGATTCCGGCCGGTGAAGCGACAGTGTTAGCGCCTGTGTCCATCCCATCCCGCCGCTGAGCGTACTCGACTCCAAGCACGAGACGCGGATCGCGGATCCCCACAAATGCGCCGTAACGGTTGCGCGCGAGGCCGCTACCAATTGGTCCGATCTGGTCGGCACCTCCGTTGACGAACTTGCTCGCGAGACCTCCGCGATACACCCACCCATCAATCGCTAGCGTGCGCAAGTACGACAGATTGCTGCTGGTCATTGGAGTGATGGTCAGACGCGCCTGATAGTCCTTGAACCGGTCGGTCTCGCGCGAAGCGTATCCTGAGCCGTTTGTCACGGCCAGGTACGCCTCGCCTAGCTTGTTCGGAAGGCTCACGATTCCAGTGACTCCCGCATCCGCGGAGGAGAAAAAGCCAGCGCGCTCTACCGGTGTCTGCGATAACCAGCGAGGCCAGAAGTTCTCTTCCTGGTCGATCCACATTGTGTGAATGAGGCCAATTCTGCTGGTGAAGCCCCAGTCGGCGCGCTTGTGTGCCTTGAGAAAATCGTACTGCAAGTACGCGTACTTCGCGCGAAGAACCCAGCCCTTGTAGTATGCGTCGTTACCTGAACTGGTCTGCTGGTAAAGGTCGCTCGTTACGCGAATGCTCGCGCGATCGCCGGCTGGCATCTTGAAGGTCAGGTATGCTCGTTCCACATCGAACTTGTTCTGGTCTTTCGAAGCTCCGGCCCCTCCCTGGTACTGGTAGTTGCCGAAGACAACACCGCTGAAGTCTATAGGGATCGTCACCTTCGTTACGGCTTTGGTGGTATCGGCCCCCTGCGCCACGGCCGTAGCCGGAAGCAACAGGCAGAGCGCCATGATTGCGTTTGAGAGACGCATCGTCACTTGGCCGCTCCGAGCGATGCGAGACGTGCAACGAGGCGCTTCACCATAGTCGCGGGAAGCGGTGCGTAGTCAAGAGATCCCGCAACAGACTCACCGTTGGTATATGCCCAACGGAGGAAATCGGTGAGCGCCTTTCCCCTCGCCTTGTCCTTGGGGTGCTGGTACACGAGTATCCAGGTGAACGATGAAATTGGATACGCATCCTTGCCGGGCGCGTTGACGATTGAGATTCGATAGTCCGAATTCGCCGGAATTCTGGCTGCCGCACCCGCGGCCGCCGCCGTGACGGACTCCAGTGATGGTGCGACCCAAGCTCCAGCCGCATTCCTGATCTCCGCGACCGGAAGCCTGTTCTGTTTCGCATAGGATAACTCGACATACCCCACGGCGCCCGGCAGCTGCTTCACCTGACCCGTGACGCCCTCGCTCCCCTTTCCGCCGAGCCCGACCGGCCAGTTGAGGCTCTGGCCACGACCGACCTTGTCCGCCCACGACTTGCTGACCGTAGCGAGGTAATCGCTGAAGATAAAGGTCGTGCCGCTTCCGTCCGCCCGATGCACAACTATCACGTCTGTCGACGGCAGCTTCACGCCCGGGTTCACCGCCGCGATGCGCGAGTCGTTCCACTTCGTAATACCGCCGATGAACATGTCGGCGACTACCTGTCCGGTGAGCTTCACGGGTTGCGTCACCGCCGGAAGATTGTATGTGACTGCAACGCCGCCCAGAACTGTGGGGAAATGGAGGATCGGGCCGCCCTTGGCCGTTGCCAACTGCTCATCGGTCATTGGACCGTCGGTCGCGCCGAAATCGACGATCTCGTCTGAAAGCTGGCGGATACCGCCGCTGGAGCCGATCGACTGATAGTTGACTCTGACTCCAGTTTTGGCCGCGTACATTGCGGCCCACTTGGAGTAGATCGGATAGGCAAAGCTCGAGCCTGCGCCAGTGAGGGTGGTTGCTTGCGCGCTCGCTGCCGAGACAACTGCGCCGGACATTAGCGCAGCCCTCGCGCCAAGTATGGCAATTATTGCGATTGCCGCAATTCCGGCGATACGAACAGGTCGGATCAAGGTTGCTCCGTGAAAGGGTTTGAGCCAGCACCTAATACTCATTCCGTCGCATCACAGAATCCGCCGTGGTTCGGTAACGGCTATGTCACGACGTACGGAGGTCCGACACCGCAGCCGGAAACGATGCACTTACGACCGTTCCGCGCCCGAGCACGCTTTCCGCTCGTACGGATCCGCCGTGCGCCTCGACGAGGTGTTTGACTATCGCCAGCCCGAGTCCCGTCCCGCCGCTGTCACGCGCACGTGCTGAATCAGCGCGATAAAAGCGTTCGAATATTCGCGGTAAGTGCGCTGGGGCGATTCCGGCTCCGGAGTCGCGTACGCCGATAACGGTGTGGCCGTTCGCATCATTACGTTGCGCGAAGACAGTGACGGTTCCCTGGACGGTGTGGCGTACTGCGTTCTCGATCAGGTTGGCCACGACCTGGCGCAACGCTGTCCGGTCCGCGTAGATCCAGCGAGCGTCAGGCGATATACTCGCCTTGGTCGCAACTCCCTTTGCGGCGGCGGCAGAGGCGCTCGAGGCGAGCGCCTCTGCGGCGACTCCAGCCACATCGACGGTCTCGGGGTGCGGAACCCACCCACCGGATTCGATGCGCGATAGGTCGAGTAATTCGTCAACAATGCGTTGCATGCGCGCGGTGTTGGATTGGATCAGCGATGCAAACCGCACCCGATCCTCGTCGCCAAGCGCTGGCTCGCTCAGCGTCTCGGCGAACCCGCCGATGACCGTCAACGGAGTGCGCAGTTCATGCGATACGTTGGCGACGAAATCGCGCCGCGTTGCTTCGAGCCGGCGCGTTCGGGTGAGATCGGTGAGCGCGAGCACGGCGCCTCCATCGGGAAGGGGGCGTGCTGCTACCGCAATCATGCGGCCCGATATTTCAACGACGTCACCGTCCGCCAGCGCGCCCCGCAGTGCGCTTTCCAGCGCTCCGCGGAGAGCCCGTTCACGCGGAATGTGGTCCGCTGAAAACGGAACTTGCTCGCGGATGCCAAGCAGGCCGCGCGCGGCTGTATTGATTCGAAGAACGGATCGGCGGGAGCTAATCGCAAGTACCCCTTCGCTCAACGACTCGACCACAGCGGAAACAAGCGCTTCGTCATCCTGTAGCGCCTTGAGCCGGGCGTCGAGTTGCTCGGATAGACTGTACAACGCTTGTGCGAGATCCCCGACCTCTCCCGGCGCCGATATCGAAGGGCGACGGGAGAGATCGCCACCCGCGATCGACCTCGCAACATCGCGTAGCTCGATCACTGGCCGCGACACCGTACGCGCGAACACGGCTGCGAGTAAAAGGGCGACGCCGGCGGCCGCGACGCCGGCGAACGCAACGTCGCCGATCGCGGTCCTGAATATTGCGTCGAACGATGCGGTGTTCTGTGACACGCGAGCGATGCCCAGCTTCGCCGGCACCGCAACGTAGACCTCATCGTCACCCTCGGACGGGCTGAGTCGGCGCGACGTGCCAATGCGACCACGCAATGCGGTGAGAACCTCCGGCCGCTTCGCGTGATTCTGCAAGCCGACAACCCCAGCGGAATCGAACTGGGAGTCGCCGAGCACCAGGCCATCGCGACGAATCAGCGTAACGCGAAGACCGAGTGTGCTTCCTGCCGCGTGCGCGAGTTCCGGCGCCTGGTTCGGATTAGTCCATTGTGATGCGACGAAGTACGCCTCGCGAGTCAGCTCATCGGTGCGCTCCGATGTAAGTCGCTGATGTAGCTGGCGTTCCAGAATGAAGGCAATCGTCAGGGTCAGTGCGACGATGATAGCGAGCGATGAGAGCAGCAACCGATTGGCGAGTCTCACGCGTTCTTCGGCATTGTCAGATTCATGCGATAGCCGAAGCCACGAACCGTTTCAATCATGTCGCCGGCGAC
>JBDTAB010000154.1:0-42987 GCA_039924865.1 Gemmatimonadaceae bacterium
GCGTATCTTCATTCTCACGCGTGTGTCGCGTAAGCTTGACCATCACAGCCTGATATTCTTTCATTGAGATTATGGAGTTTCCTAACCTCACTATTATCCGCCACCCGCTCGTTCTCCACAAGCTCACCCTGCTAAGAGATCGGCGTACGTCCACCAAGATCTTCAAGGAACTGGTGGATGAAATTGCGACACTCATGGCATACGAGGCCACCAAGGACCTCGGTCTCGAGCCGCGCGAGGTGGATACGCCACTGGAGCTTACCACTGGACATCACATCAGTGGAAAGAAACTGACCCTGGTCCCGATTCTACGGGCGGGTCTCGGAATGGTAGAAGGCGTCCTCAGGCTCGTCCCATCCGCACGAGTCGGTCATATTGGCCTCTACCGCGATCACGAAACGCTTCAGCCGGTCGACTACTATTTCAAGATCCCCGGCGACGCTGCGGAACGAGATTTCTTCCTTCTCGACCCCATGCTTGCCACCGGTGGAAGCGCAGTAGCTGCAGTTTCATCGCTCAAACGAACCGGTGCAACCCGCATTCGCTTCCTCTGCCTCGTCGCGGCCCCTGAGGGAGTTCAAAAGCTCCTCGAAGCGCACCCCGATGTTCAGGTCTATGCGGCGTCATTGGATCGCGAGCTGAATTCCGTCGGCTACATACTACCCGGCCTCGGCGACGCTGGCGATAGACTTTTCGGAACCCGTTAGAACAGCACTTCTCAAGTTCCAGTATCGCCCAACGAATTGACTGGCCGCTACGCGAACCACTCGCGTGGGTCGGTCTGCTGTCGGCGTGCTGCTTCCACCACCCAACGCTGCGCGGCTGGGTCGGTTATCTCGTCGGCAACGAGATCGAACCAGGCATTCGCTTGCGTCAGGTCGCCGATTCGGCGCCAGAGCTCCCCAACCAAATAGACCAGAACTGCACGATCACCGCGAGGCACTGTATCGTAAAACTCCAGCGCCTGCTCGAGCGACCACGCCGCGAGTCGCCGATAATACCGCTCGGCTTCTTCATCTCCTTCATCCACACAACACCAGGCCGCTCGAAGCCACAGGTCACCAATATATCGCGGGTCGGCTCCCTGCCACTCCGCTACCTTCGCAGCCGCTTCATACTTTTCCGATCCCGTCGCAACACTGTGCACGAGCGGCGACAGCTCGCTCCAAACACGCTCCCTTACCAGCGGGCTGATCTCAGTCTGGTCGGTAAAGTCGCGTTCAGCGCCCGAATATCCGCACCTGTCGCACATGTGTACCTGGTACGCCCACGGCTGTGCACCAGTCGCGCGCTCATGGAAATCGGTTCTCTTGCCACCGAACCAATTCGTGGATACTACCGTTTGTGACGGAAACTCATGGCTGCACGATGGACACCGCAGCTCAATCTTGCGCAACGCAGTCATAGGTTCTCCTATCTCCTCTAAAGGCGGTAAGGGAAATTCTGTGCCACGGCGCGGAATTGCTCTTCAATACCTCCGGCCACGTCCAGACAAACCAGCCCACATTCGAAGCAAACCGAGGCACGTCGAGACGTTGAAAGGCTTTAAAGATTCCAACGAGTTCGTCGTTGACTCTTGTTGTGCATTTGCGAACGCGGTAATTTCTTGGCGCCGATGCTGATCAACTTGCTTCCAGATTTCTTCGCTGTTATCGACAGCACAGATCGTGTCGCCGCATACATGCGCTACTTCGAAGCGCACCGCAGAATCCTCCAGTCGTACTGGACCAACTACGTCCTCGACCCTGAAGGCCCGCACTTCCAGGAAGTCGTGCGCGCCACCACACACGCCAACCGGGACGATCTCCGTGCCATGCTCGCGCGCATTGATGTCGTCGCCCTCGCGCGCCTGGCGGAAACAGAAAGCCGCCGCGTGCTCGAAGCCGATGTCGACACAGATGTGGTTCTCATGGTCGGCGTCGGCGCCGCCAACGCAGGCGAGCTTGTCGTAGATGGTCGCGGAATCGCGTTCGTCGCCCTCGAACACTTCACCGGCCAGACCAACCCGGATATCAGCGCGCTCGGACTCGAGCCTGAGCTGATCCCGCTATGGCTGGCCCATGAGATCGCGCACGCCGTCCGCTATACTTCACCAACCAGCCAGAGCGAGATGCGCCAGTTGATCGCCGAGGCAGGCGGTAACTACGATTACTGGGAGACCGGCCGTCGAGCGTCTCTCCGTGAGCTCATCATCAACGAAGGAATCGCCGTTCAGGCCAGCCGGATCATCAGTCCTGGTCACGCGGCATGGGAATATTTCGGCTACGCGCGCAAGGAATACGCACGTGTCCGCGAAGCCGAGCCGTTTATAATGCGCACCGTAGCCAAGCATTTCGACCGGGCGGGTCTTGGTCTACGGCTGCGCTATCTCTCCGGAGGAATGAGCGACGACGCACGAACGGTCGACCGCAACGTCATTCCCGAACGCAGTGGGTACTTCGTCGGTGCACGCCTCACCGATGCGGCCGTGGCCAGCCAAGGGCTCGCATGGACGGCCCGCGCCGGCGCCAACCAGATTGCCGCTGTCGCCGCGGGTCAGCAATCGTCCGCAGCAAGCGCATAGTGTAGCCAGCAAAATGGCAGCCCGGCTCCGATCGCTGCCACTTCCCAGCGCCGCACCCGCCGCGCGCTGATGTCTGACCTCAGGCCTCGTTCCAACTCCGAGTTGCTCGACGCGGCATTCGAGATCTACAGGCGCTACTTCGCGGTCTTCATCGCGATAAACGTTTTCGCCTCCATTCCCGTTGCTGCGTCTTCCTACATCGGACAGAACGCCATCGTTCTCCACCAGACCGACGGCTTCGTCACCTCTGGACTAATCCGCATACTCGGCGCGCTCATAACGCCTTTCACAGAAGGGGCCATCACCTTTGCCGCCTCGGCTGCGTACATGGGCACAACGGTTGACCTCGAAACCGTCGTCCGCAAAGCATTCGATCGCCCCGGCCAGCTTTTCTTCGCGATGTTCGCTAAATGGGTCCTGTTCGGCTTCGGATTGGTCTTCTTCATCGTGCCAGGCCTCATCGTATTCAAGCGGTACTTCGCAATCCCGATGACGGTGCTATTCGAAGACAACAAGGTAGGCGATGCGATTTCCCGCTCGCGCCAGCTCTCCAATGGCAACGGATCGCGCATCTTCATCCTCATCGGCGGTGTCTTTCTTTTCACGTTCCTTTTAACAATGTTCCTCTCCCAGATGGTCACCTCTGTCTCGACCAGTGCTGGCGTCGTCGCGGTCATAACACTTGTCATCGCTACAGCGATCCCGCCCTTCGGTACGATCGTCGCAACCCTGCTCTACTACGACATCCGGGTCCGCAGAGAAGGCTACGACATCGAGCTCATGAACCGCGCCCTGGATAAAGACTCGTCCGTGCTGGCACCTGCATGATCAAATTTTAGTATCTATCCGATACTAATGAGGCAGATCGGAAACGAAGCGATCGCGGACACCGTCGCGGCAGTCTTTCGAGGCAAGGACTTCGTCGAGCATCGCAGCTTTTCGATCGGCGGAATCATCGCCTCGTGGATATGGAGCTTCGTCACACGATTCCTTGGCTACGCGGCAAGTCATCCGGTTGTGGGACTCATACTCAGAATTGCGCTCGGCGCAGTCGTGCTCCTCATCCTCGCCAGAGTCGTATACGGCCTGCTGATACACTACGCGCCCTCCGCCATCGGACGTGAGAGATTCGACCCCGCACACACCACCGATTGGTTCCGCACTGCGCAGGAACGCGCTTCGCAACAAGATTACACCGGCGCCGCCCACGCTCTTTATCTCGCCCTGCTAGGCTCCGCGGCTCGACGTGGGCTTGTGTCGCTGCACGAATCGAAAACTACCGGCGACTATCTTCGCGAGCTCCGCCGCAAACCCGACGCGATCGACCTGCCGAGCTTCACGGACTTCACCCGGTCCTACGAAACTGTCATATATGGAATCGGCGTCTGCGACGAGAGACGCTTCGCCAGCTTGAGCGCGCTGGCTGCGGGCCTGCTCAACATCTTGCCTTCACGAAACAACAAACACGCACAGGGCAGTAGCGGCTCGCACCATGCAGCGCCATGACTGAATCGACATCCGCTATGGCAGATCGCCCATCTGCGTTTTCCGCGACTCCGGGTCGCAGGTCACTGCTTCCGGTTCGTATTCTTTCGGTCGTTGCTGTCCTGCTCATACTGTTCATCATCTTCGCGCCGCAACAAAACCGGGACGCAGGGACGATGTACAGTTCCTATGCAGTTGGCGCTGGCGGTACACGCGCGCTGTATGATGTGCTCGCGAAGGTCGGGTTCACGGTGTCGCGGAATGAGTCGCCGCTAACTACCGACACGGCCCTGGACACGAACTTGACGTATGTCCTGTTGGGCCCGGCACAGCCACTCACCACCATCGAACAGGAACACCTGCTGAGCGCCGTACGACGCGGCATGATCCTGGTGCTCACCCTCGAAGACGACGCTCTCGCTGACTCGCTCGGCTTCGAGACCGCGTCGGCGTCCGGCGGGTTCTATACGCTGAGCCAGACCGACGTCGCTGGCGGAAATCCACCGGCCACTTCACCAGATAATGATCCGCG
Organism: Gemmatimonadaceae bacterium; assembly: GCA_039924865.1. Classification (GTDB taxonomy): domain Bacteria; phylum Gemmatimonadota; class Gemmatimonadetes; order Gemmatimonadales; family Gemmatimonadaceae; genus Fen-1247. Next base: position 4,581 of record JBDTAB010000154.1, read on the forward strand.
GTCCCTGCTCCAGACAAGCTTTCCGATAGCAGTAACAGTCGCGTCCAAACCCCATGAGCCCAACGATGCCTTCCTGTGGCTCCGGCCACGCAAGGGTAGCAAGGAAGCCGAACTGGATTCTGCGCAGCAGTCTTCGCTCGTTCTCGGACATCGCGTCGGTAAGGGGTACGTGCTCGCGATCACCCCTTCACAAATCATTATCAATCAGATCATTCGCGATCCACGGCCGGCGATCGCAGTCGTGCGCGGAATTCAGTTCGCTTCTTCAACGCTGGGTTACGGGAGACACTCCAACAGAGTCGTGTTCGACGAGTATCACCACGGCTTCGGAACACACGCAGACATGGCCGCGGCAGTCCAGCATGCGCTTACACATACACCGCCAGGTCGTGTTGTCGTAGAGCTGACCATCGCCGCGCTGATTCTACTACTTGCGTTAGGCGTAAGATCGCTCGCTCCCATGCCGGCCGTGCCGACCTCGCGCAGATCACCTCTGGAGCATGTTGGCGCGCTCGCATACGCCTACTCGCAGGTGGATGCGCGCAAGTTGGGAACGAGCAGGCTCGTGCGCGGTCTCAGACGCCGCCACTCGCTTGGACTACCACGATCCTTGCCAGATTCAGTATATCTGTCAGTGTTGCGGGACCGGATTCCGACAGTTTCCAGTGACGTGGATAACCTCCTCGCAACGCTCGCAATACAACCATCCCGTTCGTCTGCCGCGCCACCCAGCTTCGCCGAAACCGGCGCGGCAATCGCAAATATCGAGAGGGCCTTCCGAGAGTGACCGATTTAACCGCTACATCAGCCACGCTACAGCGCATTCGCGAAACAGTTGGCGCACGGGTTCTGGGCCAGGAGGATGTGATCGATCAGATTCTCGCTGCCTTCGTAGCTCGAGGCCATGTCCTGCTGGAAGGGGTGCCGGGAACCGCCAAGACGCTTCTGGTTCGCGTCCTTGCTGGCGCACTCGACGTGCGCTTCGGCCGAGTTCAGTTCACGCCCGATCTTATGCCGTCTGACGTAGCCGGCGTAAGCGTCTATCAGGAATCGACACACTCCTTCGAGTTCCGCGCCGGCCCGATCTTCACTGACCTTCTCCTGGCCGATGAGATCAACCGCGCCCCAGCCAAGACTCAGGCCGCGCTTCTCGAAGCAATGCAGGAGCGTCAGGTGACGGTCGATGGGGTTACCCATTCGCTCGGGGATCTATTCAGCGTCTTCGCGACACAGAATCCAGTTGAGTACGAAGGGACGTACCCACTGCCTGAAGCGCAGTTGGACCGCTTTCTGGTGAACGTGCGGGTAAACTATCCCGCGAAGACCGCCGAACTGGCGATGCTCGAGAACTATTCCAAAGGATTCGATGCCGAGCGTGCCGATACGTTCATGCCTACGCCCGTCGTGACCAGAGCGGAAGTCCTGCAACTTCGTACCATGACCGATAACGTCAATGTTACTCCTGAAGTGCGGGAGTACATAACCGATATCGTGCGAGCCACGCGTGAGGACACGTCCCTCACGCTCGGAGCATCCCCGCGCGCCGCCGTCGCCCTGTTTCGCATAGCGCGCGCCGCCGCTCTCGTCGCCGGCAGGGATTTCGCCACCCCAGACGATGTCAAACAGCACGCCCTGCCCGTACTGCGCCACCGCGTGCTGCTCGCCCCCGAGTTGCAAGTCGAGGGTCGGTCGACGGACGACGTGATCAACTCGATCCTTGCACGCGTGCCGGCGCCTAAATAGGCATCGGAGACTCTCCGATGTCGCCGTTGGAGTTGCCCCGCAGGATCATCGCCTCGGTTCGAGCCGTCGCTCGCTACGCACCAACGGCTCGGCTCGCGCTGATCGTAGCGCTCGCCGCACCGGTCTGGATCTTCTCAAGTGGAATTCCGGGACAGGCTGTCGCCGCCGCAACCGTCTCCCTCATCGCAATAGCAGCTCTCGCGGATGCCCTGCGAATCCCTGGCAGCAAATACGTGAAGCTTCAACGCGCCTTCCCACAGACAGTCGGCGCCGGTGACACGAGGGATGCGCACTACGCCATAGAATCGTCCTGGCCAACACTCGTGTCGGTTGCGATCGTACAGCAGATGCCGCCGTCTCTGACCGCAGCGATCACCCAGAATGGACCGTGGATCGTCGATCCAAGCCTCCCGCTCCAGGTTCCCGTGACGATCACTGGTCGTACGCGCGGCACCTTTCCACTAGGTCCGGCCGCGCTTACGATAACCGGACCTTGGAGATTGATTCGCCGATCGGTCATTTATTATCTAGATGATACTATTTCCATTGTACCGTCGATAGTCGGCGCGGGGCGGTACCGACTTTTGGCCGCACAGCATCGCCTCCGAACAGCAGGCCAGCGCGTGATACGCCGGCGCGGTGCCGGCACATCATTCGCCAACCTCCGCGAATACGTCCCCGGCGACGATCCACGGCACATCGACTGGAAAGCGACTGCACGGCGCAACCGACTCATTTCGCGAGAGTTCACGGTTGAGCAGGGCCAGACGATAATGATCGCGATGGACTGTGGCCGCATGATGACTCAGTTGGCTGGCGATAGGCCACGCTTCGAATATGCGCTGGCTTCTGCTCTCACACTCGCAGATGTTGCGCTGTCTACTGGAGACCGCGTCGGTCTCATCGTCTTCGACTCGCTAGTTCGCAGCTACCTGGCGCCAGCCAAGTCACCCGGAACGCTCGGCGCGATCCGCGACGCGCTCACATCGGTTACCGCGACGATGACGGAACCCGATTACGCAGCAGCCTTCCGAACCCTTACAGAGCGCAACCGTCGCCGCTCTCTCATCGTTCTATTCACCGATGTGATCGATGTGCGTTCGTCACGCGCGGTGATCGCACTCACCACGCGCAGTGCCGAACGTCATCTCCCACTCGTTGTTGCATTGCGCAACGAGCAACTCGTTGCCGCGTCCATGCCATCTCCCGGCGCCACGGACGAACAGACATACGAGAGCGCAGCCGCCGAGGAGTTGCTATCAGCGCGAGAAGAGGCGCTACAGATCATGCGTCAGGCTGGTGTAGCGGTACTAGACACGCCGCCCACGAGCATGACCGCCGGCCTCATCAACCGATATCTGGAAATCAAGGAGCGGTCTGCGCTGTAACGCCATGCCGCGGCGCTGCAGACCAACGGACGCGTCAGTAATTGTGACGTGGAGTCAGAGCGTACGCCTCACGCTCCCACGGTCGCGAGGGATACGCAACAATATTGTTCGCCAGCCCGTTGAACGCGAGCGACAACAACCCCACATCAATATGCCGCGTAACACGCCGACCAATCTCCACTCGGCTTAGAACCGCTCGTTCGATTGGATTCGCCACTGCGAGTGCGAGAAAGTCATCCTGTAACACGTGAACGTTTTCGTGGTACAGCACGTTCGGCGTACCATCGGAGCCATGGAAGGCGTCCTTCGATAGCTTGATCCCACCAAAGAACTCCGATCCACTCGCCTCGCCATTCGACGTATGTAGCGTCGCACGCGTGGCACGGAATACAAAGGTCCCGGAGGACAGTGACAGTGGTCCGTCAAGCCGCGTGCTCTTGCCAGTAGCGTTGAGAACAGCCGCGACCGCATACGTGGCATTCACGCGCCAGTCGAACGTACGGCCATCCACAAGCTGGATCTCCACAGGACCAACCGGGAACGACAACTTCAGGTGGTCAGCACCGGCGGACGTGACCGTCGAGATTCCGGCGGCAGATATCTCTCTACCGACGAATCCCGAACCACCGAACGGGCTGGCGGCGACCTGCCGCCCAACGCCTATCGCCGCTCCCCCTACCAGTCCTCTCCAGACCGCGCTCGTCCCAACACCGCGCCCTCGCGCAATCGACCACACGGTCGCAGTTGCCAGTCCGATAGCGGCGTTGATTCCGAGATCCTGCGCCCGCATCCCCGAGCTGACCTGCCCGTACGCAGACATCGCGCTCACCATCTGGAGTACCGCCGACGCACACATGGCGGATGATCCCCATCTCAACATGCAACACACAGCCAGCCGCGATTGAACCAGATCACGGCGATCGTTTCGTCGTTGCGGCCACTGAGTTGGACGGCCGCCGCCGTCCCAACGAGAGATAGCCCAGCATCACCACCGCCGTAATAGCCGAGATCGTCAACTTCCAGCTGAGTGGCCACACGCGTGGCGATACCAGCCCCTCCAGCGTCCCGGCGACAAGCAGAAAGAGCGAGGACGCCGCGATCAGGTTGACGGCGCGCACGCCATTCTCTACAAGCGCTTCACGTCTTGTTCTGTTGCCAGGCAGGAGAATTCCCTTCGCTATAAGAAATCCGCCGCCGCCCGCAATACAGATTGCGCTGAGTTCCAATACTCCGTGCGGAGCAATGAAGGCGAGTATCAAACGCGCAACGCCGCGCGACGCAAACAATCCGACCCCGCTACCGATACCAACACCGTTAAACACCAGCAACAGCACAGTCCCTATTCCAGCAGTGAGGCCCATTGCAAAGGCCAGATACGTGACGGTGACGTTGTTCGAGATTATCCGGCTCGCTACGACAGGCCGGATCTCCTGTGGAATCGAGACATAACCTTCTCCCCGCTTCTCACGCTCGGCACCGGTGGTCGCTCGGCTGATCATCTCGTCCGGCAACAATTGAGTTGCTACACCAGGCTCTGTGACAACGGCATAATACGCCGCACCTGCGGGGCCAAACAGAAGCACAGCCGCGAGTGCGATCGGCCTCCACGACCTCCTGACCTCGGACGGGACCGTGACAGTCAAGTATTCCATAACGACCGCCACCGTACGACTGCGCTGTCTGTACAGCAGATTGTGTCCACGAGCAACGAGCCGGCTTACATAAAAGAGTGACTCACTGTTCCGGCCGCGACTCGCAGTCTGCAGCCGCGCCAGGTCCGTCGTTATCTCTCTGTACCGCGCAACCAGCCCAGACACTTCATCCGGCGTCATGTGCGTGAGCCCGCGCGCGTACGCCGCGTCCAGCTCGCCTGCAAAATCGTTCCATCGCTTCAGCCCAAGAGCCACAATCGCATGTTGCTCTCGCTGCGCGCCGGTATCGGTCCGTGAAGCAACTCCGCTGGCTCTGGCCTCGCGCTCCGACTCATACAATCTTAGAAGCGACGCTCGCAGCGGGGCCTCGTTACTCGGCGGTAGGAAGTTCGCAAACCTCTCGGCGAGTTGCGTAACTATCGCATCGCGCCGCTCAGGATCCAGCGCCATTCGCCGCGCCATGTATCGATCCAGAAGTGTGTACTCATCACCGCTGAGACGTGCCGTGAGATTACGGTTCCGTTGAGCTGGTGATGCCACCAGGCCCTTCTGCTCCTGCGCCCGCTCTTCCTTGATCACGAACGTTCCAGCAACCAGATCGCCGAGCCGCTTGCGCGAATCGCTCATCATCGCAACGATGATACCCACTATATAGAAGCCGAATGCATCGACCACACGTAACAGATTCCGCACCGCTGAAGCAGCGAAAGTGACGGAAAATCCGCCGTCACGCACCACACGCAGATGCATGATCCGCTTGCCGGGGGTTTGTCCGTCCCAAATACCCTCGAACAGAACGTAATAACCCCACATAACAACGAACTGTGCGATGAAATACGCCGCGGCTATCCACGCGGCCGACGGATTGAGCTTCCCGAGCTTCAGCCCGCCATAGCTCGCGGCGATCCCCATGATCAGCCCCAGCGCCACGAGAACGCCAAAGCTTACCAGTGTGTCAATCACGGCCGCTGCGCCACGAGATCCGATCCCCGCAACCGAGTACGACAACGCAATCTGTTCCGGCGTCTCTACCTCGAGAGATACGTCCAGACTCGGTGCGCCCCGGGTTTCCAGGCGTGACTCAGCGACCGGCTCGGTACTCATCACTTGCCCACACAGAACGTTCGAAAGAGCCGATCCAGCACGTCCTCCACATCGATAGTCCCCGTGACATCCGCCAGTGCATCGGCTGCGCTCCGAAGATGCACCGCCGCCACTGAAACTGGCAACCCGCCATCGTCAATCGCAGCCGCAAACGCAACCATCTCGCGATGCGCCTGCTCCACACAGAACCGCTGTCGTTCCCTCGTCAGTATGGGCGCGTCCCGTGGTACCCCGCCGTAACGTTCCGATATCATCTCACCAACCGCGTCCAGTAGCTCTCTGACCCCTTGGCCGCTTGTCGCACTCACCCCGGCACCAACGTCCGAGGTTATCGGGGTTATATCCGCCTTCGTCCGCACTGGAATCACCGGCGCATTGGTGAGTGCGGCTACCACCTCCACCGTGCGTAATACACTTTCTACGCTGTCGCCACACGCAAGCACCACATCTGCTGACGCCAGATACCGAGTCGCTACTTCAATCCCCAGCCGTTCAACAACGTCTGCCGTCTCACGCAGGCCGGCCGTGTCCACCAACCTTATAGGCCACGGACCAATGTCGAGCACCGCTTCGATCGCATCTCGAGTAGTCCCCGGCACTTCAGTAACGATCGCACGCGCACGCCCAAGCATAGCGTTGAACAACGAAGATTTACCCGCATTCGGAGCGCCAGCGATCACGACGACCGCACCGTTCCGAACGAGCTCCCCAGTCGCGGCTGTCGCAAGAAGATCGTTGAGTGACGCAACTACAGCGCTCGTCGCCGCCGTCACCCTCGATCTTGGAATGGGCCCATCGTCCTCTTCCGGAAAATCAATGTCATACGCAATGAGCGACTCCAGCCCGATCACGCGGTCGCGCAGTTCCTCGATACGCCGAGACAGCCCGCCATCGAGCTGGGCGATTGCCATCTGCTGCATCGCACGCGACGTGGAATCGATCAGATCCCCAATCGCCTCGGCTTGCACGAGATCAAGCTTGCCATTCAGCACCGCACGACGTGTAAACTCGCCCGGCAAAGCAACGCGCGCGCCCCAACCAACCAGAGCTGCCAGAACCAGAGTCGGTACTACCGCACCGCCATGCGTGGAAATCTCCACCACGTCTTCACCAGTGAACGACGCTGGAGCACCAAACGTCGTGACAAGCGCGCGATCCAGCACGTCACCGCTCCCGTGACGCACGGTACATAGCATCGCCTGGCGGTGAGCCTCAGGCCATGGCGCAACGAGCCGTTTCGCAATCGCGAACGCCGCCGGACCTGAAACGCGGACCACGGCGATCGCAGCTCTCCCGCCGGCTGTAGCCTCCGCCGCAATCGTATCCTCTCCGTCACTCCTCACTCGGACGGCGATTCCACCGAAAGTGACTCACCCGGCTCCAGAATCCGAACGTCGCTACCACGAGCGTGCGTTTTCACCTGCTCGCGGAGCTCGCGTATCGCATCGTAAGCAGACGCCGTGACATGGTTGAACGTTCCCCAGTGATACGGAATCAGATACCGCGCGTTCAGCCGCTCGAACAAAGTCAGCGCACTCCGGCTCGTAAGATGACCTCGGCTGAAGCTCCCGGCCTTCCACTTCGGCGCGTACCCAATAGGCAACAAGGCGATATCCAACCGTCGCCCCTTGAGCTCGCGTTTCACGAGTGCCGTTGTATTGTCCTGCAGCGAAGTATCACCGGCAAAGAACACATTGCCATAATCAGTATCAAGCAGGTACATATTAGACTGCTTGCGCCAACGATCGACGAGATATCGGTTACCTGCGTGAGCCGCCGCTCCCGCACTCACTCTGAGGCCGTCGCTCGAAACCGACTCACCAGGCCCCATCTCTATCGCGTTGGGCACCCCGTGCCGACGAATCCACCGTGCAACCGCCGGAGGTGCATACAACGGCGCATGCTCAATCCGCGCTAGCGAGCGAAATGATAGATGGTCCGCATGTGCATGCGTGAGCAGTATCATGTCCAGCTTCGGCAGCTCACCGATCGCAATTCCAGGCTTGCTGACCCGAGCCAGGAACCCTCCGAGCGAACGATCGAAATCGGGGTCGGTGAGAACCACCTTCCCACCGATCTCGATCAGCAGGGTCGCATGCCCGATGTACGTGATGCGCATACCTCTAAACTACGGCGCGGCGGGGAGCTGCGCCTTGCTCACCTACGGCTCCGACGGAGCGGTAGGACGCGCCTGCGACGCGCCTACTTCTTCTTTTTCCCCTCCGTCGCAATCGGGCCAGGATCTATTTCCTTTGGTCCGCCGCTCACAACACCTTTCGGCTTGCTCATCCCACGAGTCCGCGACAGATGCCACTGCTGCGGCAACGTCGCAAAGTTCTGCGTCGCGTAATAGAGATTGAGACCGGCTGCCTCACGATACAGGAACAACGTAAACATCGCTGGCATGATGTAGCTCATCATCTTCGCTTGCGGATTCGGCGGTGTGTTACGCATTCCGATCCACGAAATGAGATACATCGACGCGCCCATCAACAACGGAAGGATGTAATAAGGATCCCGAACTGACAGATCGCTCATCCACCAGAACGGCACTCCGCGAAACTCGATCGTGTTTCGAAACACGAAGAACAGCGCAAGTAGCACCGGCATGGGCAGCAGTGATGGAAGGCATCCGAGCAATGGGGATAACGGACTCATCCCATGGCTCTGGTACACTTTCATTATCTCCGTCCGTTGCTTCTCCGGATCGTCCTTGTACTTGTCCTGCACGGCCGTCAGCTCGGGCTGCAGAATCTGCATTTTGATAGACGTCTTCATGGACGTCTGATACAGTGGCCACATCAGCAACCGGACCAGAAGGCCAAGTGCGATTAGCACCAGTCCGTAGCTGAGGTTCAGAGCCTTGTGCATCCACAGTACCAGCCGTATCACGGATGTCGCGATCGGTTGCATCAACGGTCGCACAAACGCCCACCCGTACGGATTCACCTGGTCGAAGTCTCTGCCCAGCGCGTTCAGCTTCTTCCACTCCTGTGGGCCGGCATACATGTCGAACGCAAATGCTCCGTTCACCACGGGAATGACAACCTCTCCGGTCGCGTGCGTCGCTACTTTCGTGACCCGCGCACCGCCAACTAGCGTCGCTTCCGTAAATTCCGGTCCCTTTTTCGGCGCCAGCAAACCAACCACGAAATACTTGGACTTCGCCACAATCCACGTCACCGGCCCCTCGACCAATTTCTTCTCGCCGGGATCGAGAGAATGAAACGAGACGTTCCTCGCGGCTTCCCGCTTCGTCAGATACGCAAACGCGAGCGAGTTGCGATCATCGTTGGTATCGGGTTCCGTAGCCGTAAAAGTCTGCGGGAGCTGGACGACCAGGTAGCTGCCTTTTTTCGCCCCCGTCACGGTACCACTCACGTGCGCAACGAAGCTATCGGGGACTACCGCGTACTGAATACTGATCGGGCCGTTCGCTGCTGGCGCCGAATACGTAACAACGTTTCCAACTTGCGTAGCCTGGAACGCCATACGTGAGAGGTCTTCCGGCTGCCCACCATTAGTAACTACTTGATACTTAAGTATCGGATTGCCAACACCGCCCAGCTGAACTTTCGCCCCGTCATGCCCGCTCACGCGGTTGGCGTAGGTATTCATCACGATTGAAACCGGAACCGCCCCGACAGTGCTCAAAGCGAAGGTCGCGCCGCTGTCCCGCTTGGCGGCGATCGGCGTCACAACCGTTGTCTCAGCAGCAATCGTCGACACGGCCCGTGCAGGACCAACACTCGTCGCTGTTGCAACCTTGTTGCTCGAATCCGCGACAGCAGCAGTCGAAGCTGGTGTCGTCGCTGTAGTAGAGCCTGCGCTCGTAGCCCCCTGGACGGCCGCGCTATCAGCCTTCTTCGAAAGCTTGTCGGTCTGCGGTTTCTGTGGAAACAGATACTGCATTCCGAAGAGAACGATTACGCACAACGTGATGGCAACTACCCACCGTTTGCTACTATCCATAAATCAGTGCAAGCTCAAGGGACCGGATCGAAGCCGCCCGGCCGAAAGGGATGACATCTCAGAATGCGCCGTACTGCCAACCACCCGCCTTTCAAGGCGCCGTACTTGTCGATCGCCTCAATCGCATAGTTCGAGCAAGATGGATAGTAACGGCATGTGGCTGGCGTCATTGGTGATATGGCCAGTTGATAAAACCTGATTGGTCCGCGCAAAATCCACTTCGCCATAGACCGCTGATGCGGCACTGAAGCTTTTCCATGCCCGGACCCATTATGCACCGTCACATCCGTACCCGGATCGGTAACTGTTGTCGAATCCTCATGCGAGTCGTGCAACGATTCCACCTATTTCCTGCTCTAGCACTTCAAAACTAGCGAAATAAGCCTTCGGCAGCGCCCGAATCAGCACATCTGTCGGTGGCATTGATCGCAGCAGTGGGAGCATGCGAATGCGTACGAGTTCCCGCAGTCTCCGGCGTAACCTGTTGCGCTCAACAATGATATGCCCATACTTGGGCACGATGATCCCCACTCGCCCACACAACGACGGGGAAGCAGTGACCCGGGCGTCCAACAGCCCGGACTTCACACGCTTCCCCGCTCGCTTGACGAACTCAATATCCACCGCGCGCGAAAGCCTCTCCGCCCGCGAAAACCTCAGGTACGACGTCGCTTGTACCCGCAAAGTTGAACGCGACTGAACTCTCTGCTCCACACTCTACACAGGTGCGTGATATGCGCCGCCGTGAATACACCGCCATGCGGCGTGTTCACGCGCCAGCGAGCAGCGTTACGCGCCAGCGTACTTCGACGGCAACTGCACCGTTAACTGCTTGCGACCCTTTTTGCGCCGTCGTGCTAATACTTCACGGCCCCAGCGCGTGGACATACGCTCGCGAAACCCGTGCGTCTTGATCCGGCGCTTGTTACGCGGACGATAAGTCGGCTTACCCATATAATCCTCAATACCCTCTTTGAACGGCTCTTGAACAACTTCAGCGAAAGACCGTTAAATCTAAGGGCAGCAAGGGGATGCAGCAACAGGTGGTGGTAACACATCGGATGAACCGATCACCTGCGTAGCCGGAACGGCGATTGACTTATCCACATTCATTCCGTAGCTTCGCCTCCCCACCTAATGGATACGATCGATCTCCCCCCAGCCGACATCTGGTCACGCCTTCTGGAACGTGCCAGACGCGAACTCCCCGAGCAGACTTTCAAAACCTGGCTCGAACCTACTGAGGCGCTTGAAGTAATCGGCGATACCCTCATCGTTGGCACACCAGACCGATTCGCTGCGGATTGGAACGAGTCCAAACACGCCAGCCTCCTTAGTTCGTTCGCACCCGTCGCCCTGGGCCAGCCGCTCAAAGTCGCCTTCCGCGTTAACGAAGAGCGGCAGGCCAGGCCGCAAATGGACTTCTTCGTAGCCCCGAAACCTGAAGAAATCCCGACATTATTAAAACCACAACGCGCCACTGAGGCGCCACTCAACGATCGATACACCTTCGGCCAGTTCGTCATTGGCAAGTCAAACGAGCTTGCTGCCGCTGCTGCCCACGCTATAGCCGAAGCCCCCGGGAAGATCTACAATCCGTTCTTCATCTACGGAGCCACCGGGCTTGGGAAGACTCACCTCATGCAGGCGGTCGGCCATGCGATCTACCAACGCGACCCGTCCACGCGGATAACATTCGTCGGCACTGAACAGTTCACCAACGAGATGGTGAACGCGATCCAAAACAGAACGAATCACGAGTTCCGACGCCGCTACCGCGAAACAGACCTGCTTCTCATCGACGACGTGCACTTTCTGAAGGGCAAGGAAGCTACCCAGGAAGAATTCTTCCACACCTTCAACGCTCTATACGAAGCCGGCCGCCAGATCATTCTCACAAGCGATCGCCCGCCATCCGAGATAGCCGGCCTGGAAGCGCGTCTCGTCAGCCGGTTCCAATGGGGAATGGTCGCAGACATCGAGCTGCCCGACTTCGAGCACCGAATTGCCATCCTCCAACAAAAGTCACAACAGGACGACCTCGAGACCACGATTCCCGACGACGTTATCCGCTTCATCGCCGAACACGTTCGGTCTAGCGTTCGCGAGTTGGAAGGCTCCATAATCAAGCTTCTCGCCTACGCTTCGCTCCGCCACAAGCCGATAACAGTCGAGGTCGCACGCGAGGCGCTCAGGGACAAATTAAAACACTCAGGAGATCCTACAGCCGACGTGCCGGCCCTTGGACTCACGGTTGGGGTAATCCAGACTGCCGTCGCAAAGGAGTGGGGAACTACCGTTGACGGACTTAAATCCAAGACTCGAACCAAAGCCCTTACGGTCCCACGACAGATCGCGATGTACCTTACGCGCGACCTACTGGCCATGCAGCTGGTAGAAATCGGCGCAGCTTTCGGCGGCAGAGACCACTCAACTGTGATTCACAGCCTGGACAAGGTTACCCAAATGATCGGGGAGAGCACCGAGACCCGGGATCGAATAAGCCGCACCCGCGGGTTGTTAGCATCCCTGCGGATATGAACAAAACATCAGCAGTTATCCACCAAACCCACCAACATGAACGACTTATCAACCCAGTGAAATGTGTAACGCTGTCGAAACCAGATGTTCTCCACCGTCAGTCCACAGACACAAAACCGTCGAAGTACATGTAGATTCGGCACTTACGGAGGTTATCCGCTTATAAACACTCCCCTACTACGACTGCTAGATTTCTATCTTATATAGAGTTTAATAGACTGCGGAGATCTTCCACACAGAAGAGCTCCTGAGAGTGAAGTACTGTACGTTTACTCTTCTCCTCGGACGTTAGGAAATACGGATGCGCTTTACGATCTCTCGTGAGAAGCTTCAGGAAGGCCTCAACGCCGTCTCGGCTAGCATTCCCACGAAGACGACACTTCCGGTCCTGGCAAATATCCTGGTCGAAACAACCGACCGCGGTATTAGGCTGTCTGGAACCGATCTCGACATCGCCGTCAGCACCGAGGTCGCCGCTGATGTTGAAGCATCTGGTGCTGTCACCATTCCTGCGAAGAAACTCAGCGAGCTGGCGCGTGAGCTTCCGCCGGCGCCCGTCAAGATCGCCGCGCTCGGCGAGCAACGCATTACGCTCGAGTGTGGTCGTTCGAAATTCAAGTTGCTCGGCTTGCCGCGTGACGAATTCCCAACGTTCCCTGTCGTCAAGTTCAATGAGAGCTGGCGCATTAGATCGGGTGACCTGCAAAAGCTTATCGGGGCTACTGTATTCGCGGTTTCGACTGAAGAGAGCAGGCCGATTCTCAATGGTGTTTTGTGGGAGCTACGTCCCGAGCAGATGCGGATGGTTGCGACCAACGGTCACCGGCTCGCGAAAATGGAAACACCGATCGTGGCGAGTACTGCTCCGGCCAGTGATCTCATAGTTCCACCAAAGGCCCTGGAACAAGTCCGTCGATTGTTCCCAGCTGAGGAAGAGCTCGAGGTTGCAAGGGGGGAGAATCACATCGGCTTCCGGTCGCCCCTCACAGCTGTCTACACGAGGTTGATCGAGGGACCGTATCCCAACTACGATCAGGTAATTCCTCGTGATAACGACAAGTACGCGATCGCGGACAAGGCCGCGCTCGTGAGCGCGCTGAAGCGGATGTCAGTCATCGCGAGCGATCAAACGCATCGCATCCGGATGGCCTTCAACTCCGGAATGCTGAAGTTCAGTGTCACCACGCCTGACCTGGGTGAAGCCCAGGATGAACTTCCAATTAGGTACAACGGCGATCCGCTGGAGATAGGCTTCAATGCGAGCTACCTCTTGGAGATCCTTAAGTTCATGCCTACTGATGAGGTAAGACTCACGTTCAAAGCCCCTGAGCGTGCAGCGACGGTTGAGCCCGAGGGTTGGACGGACCCTGCTACCTACATGTGCCTGGTGATGCCGCTCCGTCTGATGGACTGAGTTCGCTCTACTTCACGATCGACACTGTCTCGGTCGCGTGTTGTACGAATTGCGCGAGTCGTCCCGAAGTCGTTACGCTGACGAGAGCGTTCTGCACCTGCTTGAGGCCTGTCAGGCGGTTGGTAACGGGATCGAGGTAGACGGTTCCAACTCCAGTGCCGGTTGCTGTTACTGAGACTCGGTGCTGTCCGTCTGCACCCTCACCGTTTGCGGAAAGAGAATCGACTCTGTTGATCCGCAGCATCGTCGTGTTGTTCATTGTTGTATCGCCGATGACGGTGTAGTTGCTCACGGTGGTGGACGTGATCGAGATCAGCCCGCGACAGCCGGAAGTAACGGTTGAGTCGCGCCACGTGTTGTCCATGACCAGCTGGTTCGGAATCCGAGGGATCAACTGCTGAGCCAGGGTGATCAGTGTTGTGTTCGGATCGCAGGCAGATGGTTGAGCTACCGCGGGGTCCAGGACCTGAACGTCACCGGAAGCGGAAACGGTGATTGTTGCATTCTGACTCATTGCTGGGATGGACTGAACCCGGCTTGCATCTGTCGCCGGCGCTACGGTTCCCGCTGTCGTGAAGTTGTAGGTATATGTGCCCGGAGCATAGGAAAACGTCCATATACGTGCACGTCCTGTCGCGTTTGGTGGCGCTTCAGCTTGCGGTGCTGAGCTCGGTCGGGATGGGGGGACAGGCGGGTTCCCAGGTTTGTTGATGGGTTCGTTAACCGGCCCGTTGGTTGGCGAACCTACTGCCGGTTTGATGGAAGCGCACGCTGACGTACTCGTCGCGACGCACGCCATGATGATCATTCTGGTTAGAACTCTCGCCATTCCGTTCGCTTTCATAATCGGACCTTGAAGAGAGAGGTGCCACCGGCCTATAAGCCGGGTTCTGTACGCCAGGTCTCTCGACTTGACGTGACGGTCATTTCTCTCGACACGCAGTCACCTGCGTGTTCCAGCAGCCTACCCGCGGCGTCTTTGTCAGAGTGGACGCTCTTCGCCGCTTATTTGGCCTTGCTCCCGCTGGGGTTTGCCGAGCCACGCGTGTTACCGCGCGTGCGGTGAGCTCTTACCTCGCCGTTTCACCCTTACCAGCGGTTTCCCACTGGCGGTTTGCTTTCTGTTGCACTTTCCGTCACTCAGCGTGTTACCGCTTCGTGCCCAGGCGTTACCTGGCAGCGTGTCCATGGAGCCCGGACTTTCCTCAGTTAGTACCGTTGTGGTACTAATTGCGACCGTCCAGCCGGTGGCACCTCTGAAACTTAACGATATGGTTGGTCGTGTGGCCGTTTCTCAGGGTGGATTGTCACTGGTGCGTTGACGAGAAACGCGTTGCCGTAGTACGTGCGATGATGCAGCGGTGACGTTGTGATGATATGAGCTCTTATCATGGGCTTGCGAGCGGATATCTGCTTTGCGTCACCATTCAATTCGAAAGGGTGCAAGCATGCCAGTCGACAGGGGTCGTAGAACTTTGGATTTTCAATCAGCTCCCGCGCCACGACGCACGTCGTTCCGGCCACCGGTGATTGCGACGGTACTTACTCCTCTTGAGCGCGTCAGAGTCGACGTCGCCGCCGAGGGCGTGTTCGAGGTCGTTCATCGAGGCTCCGTCGAGGAGATGAGTAATGACGTCAAAGTGCAGCAGGTAGACGCTGTCATCGTGTCTGTTGCGCGGTATGACACAGGTAGCACGGCCCGGATGGCGGCGATGGTACGCGAGTTTCCGACCATTCCGACATTTGCTCTGTTGACCGACGTTCAGCGTTCGACGCCGCATTCGGTTCTCGAACTCGGCCGAGTCGGAGTGAGGACCTTGATCGATGCCAGATCACCGTCGGGCTGGTCAACATTGCGGGAACTGCTGATGCACGAACATTCCGGCGATGTTCAGCGACAGATGCTTGGGAAGCTCGATCTTGATCTTACCGGCGCCCCGCCGGACTGTTGGAAATTCTTCGAGCTTCTGTTCACGCACAAACCGTACATCGTGAACGTTCGGCAGATGGGTCGCTATCTCAACGTTGTTCCGGGCACGCTGATGAGCAGGTTTTATCGCGCGAAACTCCCGTCGCCGAAGCACTACATCGATGTCGGGCGGCTGGTCCGTGCGGCGCGGCTTCTTGAGAACGCTGGTTTGTCGGTAACGGCTGTGGCCCGCAAACTGGATTATTCGTCTCCCCAGGCGTTCAGCCGGCACGTTCGGTGTGTTCTGGGGATGTCGCCTGTTCGGTTTCGTGAGGCCTATACGGGTGACTCCATGCTCTGGAAGTTCCGTGAAGAGCTGGTTTTACCGCATCTGTCCACGTTGCGTTCGTTCCGGCCGGCTACAGCGCAACCTGGCTGGATTGCCAAATCCGCCTGAATAACACTGCCCGTAGCGTGTCAGCTTGTTTGGTTTATGCACCCACTCGCGCGACGATTTCGCTCGCCCGCGCGAGTGAGTGCACACCATAGCCCTGAGCTTCAATCTTCTCCCTCCCTCCCTCCTCGCGGTCGACGAGGGAGATAACGCCGAGGATGCGAGCGCCGGTGTTCTTCACCGCGGTTATTGCCTTTATCGCTGAGCCGCCGGTCGTTATGACGTCTTCGATTATCACGACTCGGTCGGCGGGATCAAACGGCCCTTCGATCAACTTACCAGTGCCGTGAGTCTTGGCTTCCTTCCGTACGGTGAATGCGCGGATGGGCCGTTCTGTTGCAGCGCTAGCGTACGCGATAGCATACGCGACTGGGTCAGCGCCCAGGGTGAGTCCGCCTACAGAATCTGGGTTCCAACCAGCGGCCGTGATTTCACGCATGCCGAGCTGACCGATAAGCACCAAACCCTCAGGGCTCATTGCTGTCATGCGCGCGTCGATGTAGAGAGTAGACCGAGCGCCCGAGGCCAGGGTAAATTCTCCAATGCGGGCAGACCTCTTGGCCAACAGATCGACCAGTTGCCCGTGCATTTTCTCGAAGTCCTGCTCACTCGGTTGTAGATGCTTCGTCATGGGCAAAGAATATACAGAACTCCCACAATCAGCTCTTCGGTCATAGATCGGTGTTAGGCCAGTGTTAGACCATCTGCCAGCCGGGCTCGGCTGGTTTCTCGTTGGCGCTGGAGCCGTCGTGTTCGCTCTGGTTGTGCGCCGGCTTCGGATGCAAGCGCGACGCTTGCAGGAACGCTCGGGAGAACTGGAGCATCTGTCGACCGAGTTGATCAGAGTCAACAAGATGAAGAGCGAGTTCCTCGCAAACGTGTCGCATGAATTGCGCACGCCTCTCAACGCGATCGTTGGGTTCGTGGATCTCCTTCGTGAAGGCGTTTACGGCGAGCTGACACCGAGACAGGCAGCGCCCGTGCAGAGGATAGAAGCGTCAGCGAGTCATCTCAGGCTTTTGGTGGATCAGATCCTGGATCTTGCCAAGATGGCGGCCGGTCGCCTGGAGGTTCACTCCGAGACCGTCGATCTTCGACCGTTCATCCTCGACGTCACCAGCGAGGTCGAGCCACTGGTGTCGGAAAAGAAGCTCTACCTCTCGCTTGCACTTGGTGCTGGTGTCCCGCGGGTGCGTACAGACACCACACACTTGCGACAGATCGTTCTCAACTTGCTCGGGAACGCCGTCAAGTATACCCCGACTGGTACGATATCAGTTCGCACGAGGGTGTTTGCGGCTTCGGATCCCACGGTTCCTGAGCTTGTGAAGCCAGCACAGACGGCTGCAACCGCGGCGGGCAGGCAGTGGATCGGCATTCAGGTTTCAGATACTGGTATCGGGATCGGTAAAAACGATCAGGTGCGTATCTTCGAAGAGTTCGAGCAGATCAACGCTGGGTCTCGTGGTGACTCGATGAGTCGGGGCACTGGCTTGGGACTTCCGATCTCTCGCCGCCTGGCCAGGCTTCTCGGTGGTGATGTTACCGTCGAGAGTGACCTGGGTAAGGGCTCAACGTTTACGGTCTGGCTGCCGGGAGAACCGCTTCAGGAGGCGTGACAGCTTGCCCTTTTGTTCCACGGGAAGCGCCAACGTCTTTTCGAGCTCGATCGCAAACTCCGTGACGCTGGAGTAGCGATCCTTGGGCTGTCTGGACAGGGCCCGCATTATCACAGCCTCGACTTCTGGCCGGAACTCGAGATCCTCGTTTGCCTGACTCAGTGGGATGGGAGGCATCGTGAGGAGTTGTGTGAACATCTCACGGGGTTGCTTCGCTGTGTACGGATGGCAGCCAGTGAGCAGAAAGTAAGTGATGGTGGCGAGCGAGTACTGGTCCGCTGCGGGTGTCACTAGCTCTCCGCTCAGCGCTTCCGGCGCGACATACATGAGCGTACCCACAAAGAAACCTGCTCGCGTCAACCGTTCGTCAGCAGGGGCGGTGGTGTCTGTGGCGATACCAAAGTCGAGCAGCTTCACTGTGTGGGTCACCGGATCGTACATCACGTTGTCCGGCTTCAGGTCCCGGTGCACGATGTTCTGGCAATGGGCAGCATCCACGGCTGCAGCGATCTGAATTGTGATTATGGATGCTTCAGCAGGCTCAAGATGCCCTTTTGACTTTGCGTATCGCTCGAGCAACTCGCCGGGCGCCCATTCGATTGCCAGGAAGGGGATTCCACCATCAGCTTCGCCCGTTTCGATGGTGCGAACAACGTTGGGGTGCTCTACACGGGAACCGAACTTTGCCTCGCGAATGAATCGCGTGACTGCCGTGGAGTCCTGTCTGAGGCGCTCTCTCAGGACCTTGAGGGCGACGCGCCCGTGTTCGGCGTGGTGAGCGTCGTAGACGGCCGACGTTCCCCCCTCGCCAACTTCGCGGTCAATCGCGTATCCAGCGATTGTCGTTCCCACCAGATTCTCACGTGGCACTCGGCGAACCTAACGCGAATTGAGCGGCAAGAACAGGGGTCGGCTGGTATATAATACTTATTGCTCGCGGGGTGCATCAGTTGCCTCAATACCCACGGACCAGCGTATGACGGTGATTTCGCCCAGATGGATTCCCTGTGTTGCAGTCCTGGCCCTGTCCGCGTGTGCTTCCGGAAGCACCGCCGGTTCCGGGCAGGAGGGCCCCGATCCGTTGCGGAATTACGATCCCCAACTGGCTTCGGTAGCTGGGAACGCTGCTCAGTTTGTCACGATTTACGATCGTATGGGGTTGGCTGCTTCAGGGGCGCCACTGTATTTCGTTGGAGACGTTGCGTACTTCGCCTCGAGCTCGCCCGACACGACGCTCGTGGCCGTGGGTCTTTCCCTTCCCAACAAGGGTCTGGTCTTCAAGCGTGAGACCGAGGGGTACTCCGCGAGCTATGCCGTGGATCTCTCCTTGGTCGGAGCTGAAGGCATCACTTCACAGTCTCGTGACAGTGAGTCGGTTCGCGTGCCCACTTTCAAGGAAACATCACGGACAGACGAGAGCGTGATATACCGGCGGGTTTTCCGCGCCGTTCCCGGTGCCTACTCGCTCAATTACGCTGTTCGTGATGGTAACAGCCAACGTGGTGCAACGCGCAGGCTGTCCATTGTGGTTCCTCGTCTGTCGCGGACAGCGCTGTCGACGCCAGAGCCCGTTTATGAGGGCCGACCGAGAACGAGTCTGGATTCAGTGCCAAGATACTTGCCAGCGCCGAGAGCGTCGTACGAGTTCGGTGTCGACGATTCGGCGTCCATATATGTCGAGTCGTATTCGTCGAAACCGCTCACCCTGCAGCTGCGCACTCCCGATGGGAAGCTTGCGTGGGAAGGAAGCAGATCTCTTCCTGTGATTGGTGCGGGACTCAGTTCAGGTGTTGTAGGTGTTCCACTGCTACACTCCGACGTCGGCGTGGGGACGATACTCGCGACGCAAGCAGGTTCGCCCGACACGCTCGGCACCAGGATATTTGTCGGTTTTGGGCCGGATCTTCCGGTGCTTTCGTTCCAGGACATGTTGGGGTACCTCCGCTACTTCCGTGCGAGGGACAAGCTCGCGCCACTTTACAAGGCTACCGCGGAAAACCGCGGTGCCCTCTGGACAGAGTTTCTCAGAGCCACAGATCCAAATCCGAATACACCTCAGAACGAAGCACTCGACGCATACTTCAGTCGGATTCGTGATGCGAATACGCTCTTTACGTCCGACGTGCCGCGCGGCTGGCAGTCGGATCGCGGGATGGTATACGTGGGACTCGGTCAACCGTCCAGCGTGTACGAGGATTACGGATCGATGTACATGGGCGACTATCCTGTAGCAGGCGAAGTTCCCAGCCGGGTAAGAGTCCTCATATGGGAATACCCGCAGTTCCAGGCCAGAATCATATTCTACGATCCGATGGACACACAGCAGTGGCGTCTTACCAGGCCCAGTGCATTTCTCTTCCAATCACTTCTTGCTCGGATCACGAATAGTTAATGGAAGTCGAATTACCAAAGTCACCGCGGTTATTCCTGGTTGATGGCTACGCGCTGATTTATCGCGCGTTCTTCGCACTGATATCCCGGCCACTGACAACGAGCCGGGGTGAGAACACGTCGGCAGCATGGGGCATTGCGAATTTCCTCCAGCGGCTCCTCTCGACGCACAAGCCGGAATATCTGGGCTGGGTGCACGATTCAGGACTGTCCTTTCGACATGAGAGATACCCTGCGTATAAGGCCACGCGGGAGAAACTTTCCGAAGAACTCCAGTCGGATTTTGATCGTGGTATGGATCGCGTTTGTGCCATGCTCGCGGCGTACCACGTTCCGATACTCGCGCTCGATGGCTACGAGGCGGACGACGTGATCGGAACGCTGGTGCGGAAATCGGTTGATGCCAAACTGAATGTGGTGGTTATCTCCGGAGACAAGGACTTTCAACAGCTTGTCCGCCCTGGTGTGTGGCTGTTGAATCCGGGCCGTGGTGGGCCGGCCAGTGTGGAGGAGCACTGGGTCGGAGTCGAGAACGGTGCGGAGCGGCTCGGAGTGCCCCCAAGCTTTGTTACTGATTACTTGTCGCTCGTTGGTGATTCCTCAGATAACGTTCCGGGAGTCAAGGGTATTGGTGACAAGACCGCGTGTGAGCTGGTGTCCCAGTACGGTCATCTTGAAGCGATCCTGGCGCACGCGGGCGAGATCACCAAGAAGCGGCCGCGTGAGGCACTCTTTGCGCACGCGGAGAATGCGCGTTTGTCGAAGGAGCTCGTGACGATTCGGGATGATCTTCCTGTGGAGTTGGATCTCGATGCGTTGAAAGTGAGCACGCCAGACAACGCGGCACTTGCTCAGCTCTACGTGGAACTGGAGTTTCACACCTTTGCCAAGGAAGCAGCTGGTGCAGTCGAGAGCAAGAATGTTACGGAATCGGCGAGGTACAAGACCGTTGGGACCGTCGCCGAGGTTGAGCGAATAGTCCGCAAGGCTCGCAAGGCGCGGAACATCGCGGTGGATACGGAGACCGTGATTGAACACGGTTCTCCGTCCAAGGTGGACCCACTCAGGTCGCGACTGGTGTCGCTGTCACTCGCCGTTGCACCGGGTGAGGCATACTACTTTCCATTCGCGCACACATCCGCTGGCGACCAGAATAGTCAGGGCGACCTCCTCGGTGCTCCCGCACTGAAGTCCGGTGTCAGAAATCTTCCTGCTCTAACATCGGCGGAGATGAAACCACTGCGTGATTTACTGGAAGATCCCTCGGTTCCGAAGACGCTTCAGAACGCCAAGTACGATGTTCTGGTGCTTCGTAGCGAGGGAATCACGCTTCGCGGTATCGCATTCGATACGATGCTCGCGAGTTATGTACTGGACCCGGGTCGCCGTTCGCACTCGTTGGACATGCTCGCCATCGAGTTCCTGGACCACACCATGACGTCGTATGCGGAAGTCTGTGGGAAAGGGAAATCAGAAATAACGTTTGACCGGGTGCCACTCGACGTTGCACGGGACTATTCGTGTGAGGACGTCGATGTGACATTGAGGATGCGGGAGTGTTTCGAGCCACAGCTCGAGGCGTACGAACTGACGCAGTTGTTCAACGAGGTGGAAATCCCGCTCATATCTGTACTCGCGGACATGGAGTGGAACGGCATCGCGATAGATGGTACTCGCTTTGCTGCGCTCAAGGCGCGATTCCAACGTGAGCGTGAGCAGGTGCAACTCGAGATCTACAAGGAGGCGGGCGAAGAATTCAACATCGGGTCGAACGTGCAACTGCGTGAGATTCTGTTCAATCGCCTCAACCTGCCTGTGTTGAAGAAGACATCCACGGGCGCGTCGACGGATGCTAGCGTGTTGCAGGAGCTCTCTGATCAAGGGCACCGGCTGCCGTCGTTGCTCATGGAGTATCGCGAGCTGGCCAAGCTCGAGAGCACGTATCTCGATGCACTTCCTCGGCTTGTGAATCCGCGCGACAATCGGCTACATACTTCTTTCAATCAGACTGTAGCGAGTACTGGACGGCTCTCGTCGAGTGATCCCAACCTTCAGAATATTCCGATCCGGCGGGAGCTCGGCCGCGACATCCGCCGCGGTTTCGTACCGCGTAAGGGTTGGAAACTTCTGGCCGCCGACTACTCGCAGATCGAACTACGCTTGCTGGCCCATCTCTCCCGCGACCAGAATTTCGTTGATGCGTTCAATGCCGGTGGTGACATTCATCGTCAGACAGCTTCCATAATCTTTGACGTCGCGCTCGAATCCGTGACGTCGGAAATGCGTGGTCGGGCCAAGACAATCAATTTTGCGACGATATACGGTCAGGGACCGCATGCCCTGTCGCGGCAACTTGGAATCACGCACGCCGAAGCGCGGGATTTCATAGCCAAGTACTTCGAGCGGTTCGAAGGAGTCAAGAAATACCTTGATTCGATGGTCGAGTTCGCTCGTGAGAATGGGTATGTGCAGACGATATTCAATCGCCGGCGCTACATACCCGAGTTGCGAGAACGGAACTTCAACATGCGAGCATTCGGAGAGCGTACTGCCGCTAACTCACCGATCCAGGGTTCGGCTGCGGATCTGATCAAGATCGCGATGATCCGGATTGATGATGTATTTCGCACGCGCGATTTCGCCAGCAAGATGTTACTACAGGTGCACGACGAACTCGTATTCGAAGTCACACCGGACGAACTGGAAGACGTTCGAGTAGTCGTTGCACAGGAGATGGAACATGCGGCCCAACTTTCCGTACCCCTCGTTGTTAGCATTGGGGTGGGCGATAACTGGCTCGATACCAAACTATGACCGCCGAGTTGGGTGCTCCGCGTAGGCAGCCCAGTATGCTCCCGTAATTAGGGACGCGAGGAAGAGAGCGGCGATCATCCAGCCGAACAGGGATGATACGATCGCTACTTCGATGAGGTATGACAGGAGGATTGCCCCGAATCCGAAAATTACGGTATACATCGCCGGCTCGCCCGGGTCGGAGCTCGCTTTTTTGGCGAGATGTCGCGTGATCCTAAGTGGGCCTTCGTGCATTACGCGTCCCCACCACGCCGCGAGGCGTACGATGTCGTTTCTTTGAGCAGGAGAAGGCGGTGGCAATTTACGAAAATCTCTGACCATGGATATGGTGGCGAGCCGTTGTGCCACAGCGGTGGTCAGTTCTCGTGCGTCGTCGCCGGCCCAGTCATCGATTTGCAGCGGGTCGCCAACCTCGGCAGATACTCGCGTGTGCAGTTCTGCCTTGTTCTCGAAGGTGATTCCAATCGGGATGATTTGAATACCGCTCACCCCTGATTCTCGTGCTCGGAGAGCAACTCGAGCCAGTCCCGTTTTTAGTGGGGCAACCTCTGGGTCATTGTGGCTCTTCCCCTCTGGAAATACGAGTATCGCGCCCTCTCGTGCCAACTCGTCGATCATCGCCTGGAAGGAATGGCGGTTACGAATTGGATCGGTGGACCCCGAACTGTCCGTGGCCCGTTGGAGCGGGATGATGCCGACTGCCTTCATCAACAGGGCTCCTGGAAGACTCTCTCCGATCGTAGCCTTCGCGGTTATGCGGAGATCGCGCGGGATGACCGTGAGCGCAAGGAGCGCATCGATCAGCGCATTCTGATGATTCATGGCTATCAGCACAGGGCCTCGTGCTGGAATTCGTTCAGCGTGAATAACCTCGACGTCGCTGTAGAACCAGTGTATGGCCATTCCCGCGAGCCAATGAGCCGTGCGTTGAATCACCCGCGTTTCACCTGGAGTGTTGGGTCATGCTCGACCGGGAAGTTTTCCGGAACGCCGCGCATGATCAGCAACGCAATGCACATCGCGACCGCAACGGTGGCAACTCCAGCGCGATAGGCGATTCCTGTGCCGAAGCTCGGCGTCAGCCCGTCGACTGCGAATGCCCAGACCAGCGGGCCAACGATTGCAGCAGCGCGCGCTGATAGAACCATCAATCCAAAAAATCGGCCCGCTTCCTCATCCGGTATGAGCCTCAATAGCATTGGTCGTTCGGCGACGTTGACGCCGCCGTAAATGAACCCGATCATTGCGCCTACAATCCAGAACGCGGATCGCGACGGCACCGCGATCATGGCAATGAGCAGTATGATCCACGCTCCGATCACGATCATGAGCGTCTTCTTTGGCCCTACCCGGTCCGTAAGACGTCCCCACAACCAGGCACCGAAGACGGCTGGAATGGTGAGCACGACAAACAATGTCGTTTCGGTTCCCTGCTTGAACCCCATCGCTACCACGGCGTAAAGTGCCATGAAGCTGATGATCGTTCCCATCGCGTCCTGGTACACGAACGATGCGATGATGAACCGGAGCGTGCCGGGGTACTTCCGGGACTCGCGGATCGTGTTCGCCACATCGCGGAACGCTTCCTTCCACGGGATTCTCTGGCGAACACGCGACGGGAAGTGGTCTCGACAGAATATGAATAATGGGAGACTGAATAGCAGGTACAGCAATGCAGTGGGTGCAAATGTCGAGACGCGCCCTCCGGAGTGCGCGAACGGGAAGCCGGTCCGCAACGCGTGCACAAGACCAGCGGGCAGCGCACCAATCCCTGGGAGTGTGCCGTCGAAGAATGGCTTGATCATCAGCACGCCAAGGATTGAACCGACGTACCCGAGAAGGGCGCCAAGGCCAGAAAGGCGTCCCCATCTTTCAGGGGGAGCCAGTTCGGGCATCATTGCGTTGTAGAAGGGAAGCGCACCCTGGTAGGCGTAGTTGGCTAGTACAAATGCCGCTATTACAAGAAAGAGCGGCCCGCCCGAGATCACGTAGTTGGACATGTTTGCCGGACCGAGCACCGAGTCGCCCACCGCTGGTATCATATGCTGGCCGACAACGCCGATTGCCATCGTCGCGAGGACTGCCAGGATTGTGAATCCGATTACCCACGGCTTCCGTCGTCGGGTAACATCCGAGACCGCGCCGAGAATGGGTATTGAGAGCATTACCATTATCGACGCGATTCCATTTCCGAGTGCCACATCGGTGTTGGAGCCGTGAAGATCGGACACGAGCCACACCGCGAAGTACAACGTCGCGATGTTCATCGAGAAGATCGTGTTAGCGAAATCGTATAGCGCCCAACTCCAGCGCTCTCTGGCGGGTGCTTCCGTGGTCGCTGTTACGGGTGGCGTTACGGACATGCGCCCTAAATTACGACTCCGCGCTTACTGGTGCCTCAAGGAGATTTGATGGCCATTCAAACTGCTGCGTCAGCTGCGTTCCAGCTCCTGTTGGCCAAGCGCTCCGGGTGCGCTCGTCCGTCCCCGCGTGACTGCGAGCGCAACTAGGGTCAGTACATAAGGAAAGGCGAGGAAGAGCTGGTAGGGCAGATCACTGCCAGCTGCCTGGAAGTAGTACTGCAAGGCGCTGGCTGCGCCAAATATCAGCGCCGCCAGCGCTGCACCGGTCGGATTCCAGCGGCCCAGCACTACGATCGCGATTGCGATGAAGCCTCGGCCCGCCGACATCCCTTCGACGAACGTACCCGCTTGCGCGAGTACTAGAGTTGCCCCACTGATACCACCCAGGACACCGCCGAATAATACCGCCATGAACTGTACCCGCTTGGCTCGCACACCAGCCGCGATAGCGGACGCAGGGTTTTCGCCAGTTGCACGTAATGCCAGGCCCGCGTGCGTTCGATACATCCACCATGCGACTATCGGGATCAACGCATACAACACGTACGTGATCGATGGTTGCGCAAACAATGGTGCGCCGATGAGTGGAATGCGTGAGAGAAGTGGAACGACGGTGTTGCTCATGGTCGGAGTATCCAGCGCCGCTCCGGCGCTTCCGTAAATCAGGCGGTACAGGGTCCCGGTCCCGCCAAGTGCGAGTAGCGTTACGGCAGTTCCCGATATGATCTGGTCCGCGCGTAAGATCACTGCAAAGAATGCAAATATTGCAGCGACGACCGCCCCGGAAATTCCGCCGAAGGCAAACCCGCCCCACACTCCTCCATGCGCTGCCCCAATAACGGCAGCGAGCGCACCGGCAATGATACTTCCTTCCAGACCGATGTTGATCACGCCACTTCGTTCAGTGACTGTTTCGCCCAGCGCAGCCAGCGCCAATGGCGTCGCGGTACGCACTACTCCCTCCAGAAATCCTGCGAGTCCGTCTATCACGGTTTACCTGTCACGTTGCGGTCGCGGTGCGTCGAGTCCGCAGTTGCGCCGCACCTATTACGGCGAGAATAACGATCGCTTCGATTACGGATGCGGTCGTAGCCGGAATGCCAGCGTTGCGCTGCATCGTGCTCGCCGCTGCCTCCAGACCGCCGAATAGAATCCCGGTGCCGATCACACCAAGCGGATTGAGACCGGCCAGCAGAGCCACCGCGATCGCCGTGTAACCGTAGCCTGGCGAAATGTTTTCGTACAGTGCGAACGTGACACCCGATACCTCGATCGCGCCAGCGATGCCTGCGATTGCTCCGCTGATCGTGAATGCCACCGTAGTCACCCGTGGGACGTCGATGAGGCCAGCGCTGGCAGCCGCGAATGGATTCATTCCGCTCGCACGAATCGTGAATCCAGCCGCGGAATGCTTCATGACCCACCAAGCGATTATGGCGAGCACAATAGCGACAACAAAACCCCAGTGCAATCTCGTACCAGCTACGAGCACTGGCATCTGAGCACCTATCCCGATGGTGCTGGTCTGTGGAAATACATGCGTTGGCTCCTGCAACGGTCCGCGAACGAGGTACGATGCACCGTACGTCGCTATGAAGTTGAGCATGATGGTGCTGATTACTTCCAGCACTCCGTAGCGCGATCGCAACCAGGCCGCGATGGCTGCCCAGGTCCCTCCGGCGATCGCTCCCGCGATAATGGCGATCGGCAGCGCCAGCCATCCGATCGCGGCTGGCGCGCTGACTCCCACCCATGCGGCTGCAGTCGCGCCAGCAATGAACTGCCCGTCTGCACCGATGTTCCAGATTCCTGCACGAAAAGCGATTGCAACGGCAAGCCCAGCAATGATTAGCGGTGTCGCGTGGACCAGCATGTCTATCAGGAACGGCAAGAGCTGAGTCATTCGCTTCGCGCACCGAGCATCGCACGACCGATCGACTCGTGTCCGCCAGTAGTCTCACTCACGTGGCCCGCGTATACGACCATGATGCGATCAGCGAGTGAAAGAACCTCGTCCAGATCAGAAGAGAAAATCACCACGGCCATTCCAGCACTTCTGGCCGCAACGAGTCGCGCGTGCACCGCGGATGCGGCCTGTACGTCGAGTCCGCGGGAAGGGTTTTCCGCGACAAGAGCGGCTGATGATCCATCAATCTCGCGACCAACCACGAACTTCTGCTGGTTGCCTCCCGAGAGAGTCCGCGCGCGCACTCTTTCGTCACGCGCACGAACGTCGTAGTCCAGCATGAGACGTTTGGTTGCAGCCCGGATTGCGGTCCAGTCGAGCAATCCTCGCCGTGCTCCTGATCCGTGTAGCGCAACATTGTCACGCAGTGAGAAGTCCTGGATGAGAGCGTCGCGCTGTCGGTCTTCCGGGATGAAACCTACAGTCTCTGGTATCTTGATTTCGCCAGTCGTAGGCTTCATGCGGCCAGCCAACAGTCGGAGCAGTTCGTGCTGGCCGTTCCCTTCCACCGCGGCGATGCCGACGATTTCGCCGGCTCGTACAGTCATCGTTACGGAGCTGAGCCGATCCACTCCCATTGCATCCCGGACTCCCACTTCGCGAAGTGTCATCACTACTTCGCCAGCGCGACCTCGCTCCTTCATTCCAGGTTGTAGGTGCATCGCACCCGTCCCGACGTTGTTCGTTATGGCCTTGAAGTGTTCGCCGCCGAGCATCGCGCTTATGAGGATTTCCTCGCTCGCGTCTGCCGCCGGACCGGTCCATACTGTCGCGCCACGACGTAGCACGGTAATGTCATCGGCGAATTCCAGCGCATCGCGGAGCTTGTGCGTGATGAGGATTGCAGTTCCACCACTGCTCACGATCTCTCGTGCCTTGTGGAGGAGATCCTGCGCCTCCGCGGGAGTCAATACCGCAGTCGGCTCGTCCAGTATCAACACGCGGGGTTCGTGCGACAGTGCCTTCAGGATCTCCACGCGTTGTTGCGCGCCTGCAGCAAGCTCCCCCACGCGTGCAGACGGATCAATCGGCAAGCCCGTTCGCATAGCCAACGCCGAAATCGCCTCTCTCGTACGGGAGGGATCATAAAGGCCGCGACCCCCAAGAGCGATATTCTCGGCCACCGTCATCGCGGGTACCAAAGTGAAGTGCTGGTGAACCATGCTGATTCCACTAGCCATTGCGTCGGCAGGCGTCGCGAACGAACTAACGACGCCGTTAACCAGTATCGTTCCAGAATCGGGTTGCAGCATCCCGAATGCGATGCGCATGAGAGTTGTCTTGCCAGCCCCGTTCTCGCCGAGCAGCGCGTGAACGGTTCCTCGGCGCGCCACCAACGACGCTGATTTCAGCGCCGCCAATCGGCCGAACGCTTTGGTGATCGACGCCAACTCGAGTGCGACGTCGCTCATATCGTCAGAGACCGGTGGGTGCCTCTAGAAACGTCCACGGTACGCCGAACCTGTCGGACACGTGCGCGGCAATGGCCCGCACTCCTAGTGTTTCAGTTGCGTAGTGTCCCGCGTAGATAACTACAATTCCGCTTTCTTCGGCGTCCACTGCCGTGTGGTGTGGTCCTTCTCCCACAATGATCGTATCGATTCCAAGTTCGCGCGCCTCGCGCAGCGTCTCGCTGCTTGCGCCGGCGCCGGTGCAGATCGCCCACGCGCACGTTCTGCGTTCGGTACTGATCGGCGTCGTGCGCACGGAACCTCCGTGTGACTGCGCGAAGGTAGCTGCTCGGGCAGCTAGCTCCGAGCTGTCGATGTCGCTCTTACCCATTACACCGATCGAGATGTCCTTGAACCGCGCGAACTCTCCAGACGGTTCGAGACCGAGCTCGGTTGCGAGTAGCGCATTGTTTCCGTAAAGTGCGTGCCGATCGAGTGGAAGGTGGGATGAGTAAACCGCTATCCCGTTCCTTATCAGTGTCTTCAGACGCGTGAACGCAGTGCCGCGTATCGGCTCCAGTCCGCCCCAGAACATTCCGTGATGAACGATCAGGAGGTTCGCTTTCGCCTCTGCAGCGGCAGTTACGGTGCGCAGTGAGAAATCGACCGCTGCTGCGATTCGAGTCACCTGGCCATCGTTCGCCAGTTGCAATCCGTTGAGCGCGTTCGGATAGTCGGGGACCGAGCGCGTGTCCAGGAGATCGTCCATATACTGGACGATGAGTGTGGTAGCGGTCATTCGGGTAGGATCAGTTTTCCAGCGTCGATCACGCGTCGTGCTGAATCAAGTTTCGCAGTTGTCGCTGCTGTAATTTCACCGGCCAGCCTGGGGTTGGTCGCCCAGCGAACGACTCCATCGACGTCGCCAAGGTGGTAGACATGGCCGGTGAACTTGCCGCTGCGCACGTCGCGAGCAATCATCAGCATCGCGCGAGGAAGATCAATCACGACGCTGCCCAGGGTCACTTCAGGGGCGACGTTGTTCTGGTCGGAGTTTGATCCGATCGCCCTGACCGTTTTTGTCTGCCGGGCCGCCTGGAATACTCCAAGGCCAGCCGCATCTGCGTCTTGAAAGATTACGTCGGCACCTCGCGCGATCTGTGCGAGAGCCTGCTCCTTCGCGGCGCTTGCATCTTCCCAGTTTCCGACGTAGGCCGTTAGCACCTTGATGTTGGGGTTCACTGACCGCGCCCCGGCTTCGAATGCTCTAAAGGCGCTAACGACTGGAGGGAGTTGTGTGCCGCCGATCGCTCCGATGACACCGGAGTGCGACGCTGCACCAGCGACGATTCCTGCGAGATATGCTCCGTCTGAAAATGCGAATTCGACACCCGCGACGTTCGCTGCTGTCTTCGTTCCGGATGTCGTGACGAATGCCGTTTTCGGGAACGACGGTGCGACCCTGATCGCCGGATCCTGATATTCGAACCCGTGGCCGAATACGAGGTTGTAGCCCTGTGCTCCGTACTGTCTGAAGTTCTCGTCGATCTCGGCTGGGGTCTGCGTTTGCACGTTCGAGATGTGCGCGCCGAGTGAGTCGCGGATGGCCAATAGGCCGTTGTAGGCGCCTGCATTCCAGCCCTGGTCGGAGACTGGACCAGTTGTCACGAGGGCGACCTTGAAGGTGTCTGGGTCGCTCGCTTTGGATGCGTTGCTGGAGCCACTACACGCTACTATCGAGGTTGCGAAGAAGATGTGGACAACTGTGGATAACCTTCGTATTACACGCCAGTAAACTGCCTTAAGTCTTTTCATGACAAGGATTTACAGTACTTGTTGATAACTGTGTTAATATTCGGTAATTGCTCGGTCACTCCAAAGCTCCCATGAGGTCGAGAAGGCGGTTCAGGTCCTCGGTGGAGTAGAACTGGATTCGCAATTCGCCCTTATCTCCCTTCTTCTGAATCAGCGAGACGTCGGTCTGAAAGCGGGTCCTCAGGAGGTCTTCTACGTGTCTTACTTCAGGAGGTCGCGTGTCTTCCTTGCGCGGCCGGCCGCGCCGCGGTTTTGCTGACTTGGGGGCATCCTGTCGGACACGATCCTCGATGGTGCGCACCGACAACCCGTGCTCGACAGCCTCGTTGGCAATCTGTATCGCTTTGGCGTGATCCTCGAGTGCCAGAAGAGGTCTCGCGTGTCCCAGGCTGAGCGCACCGGTCTCAAGGAGTTTTCGAATTTCGCGAGGTAGTTGCAGGACTCGTTGAAGGTTGGCGATCGTCGAACGATCCTTGCCGACCAGTTCGGCGATGTCGTTCTGTGTGAGATCGAATTCATCCGCCAAGCGGGCGTAGCCCTCTGCTTCTTCTATAGGGTTGAGATCAGCGCGTTGCAGGTTCTCGACGAGCGCGAGGGTGAGCATTGTCCGGTCGTCGTAATCGCGCACGATTGCCGGTATCGTTTTCCAGCCCAGCAGCTTGGCGGCGCGGAACCGGCGCTCGCCGGCGATGAGCTCGTATCCACCTTCGGTGGGGCGCACCGTTATCGGTTGCAGGAGGCCAGACGTTCGTATGCTGTCCGCCAGCTCCTTGAGTTCGGCCTCGCTGAATTCCTTTCGTGGCTGGTACTGGTTTGGCCGGATCTCCGTGATGGCGATGTCACGAAGCGCGCTAGTCGACTCGGGGACAGGTGCGTCACTGTTGCGTGTCGGTGCGGGCCGCGTGCCGGTTGTAGTGGTTGCGTTCTGTCGTTTGGCCCGGTCGCCGAGTAGCGCGTCGAGTCCGCGTCCGAGGCGGCGGGGTGGGACCTTGTCTGCGCTCATTGTCCCAACCCTCCCGCCGCGATTGCAGCCGTCCGTTGGATGAGCTCATGAGCTACACCCATGTACGCTTTCGCACCAACCGATGCAACGTCGTATAGAATGATTGGTTTTCCGAAGCTGGGGGCTTCGGCGAGTCTCACGTTCCGGGGAATGACTGTATCGAAGACTTGGTCGCCGAAATATTCGCGCGCCTCCGATGCCACCTGGCGGCTGAGGTTGAGGCGTGCGTCGTACATGGTGAGGAGGACTCCGTCGATACCCAGGGCGGGATTGACGCCCTGTTGTACCCGGTGGACCGTATTAAGCAGCTGCGATAGGCCTTCCAGGGCGTAGTATTCGCACTGGAGTGGGATGATGAGCGCGTCAGCGGCGACCAGCATGTTGATGGTGATAATGCCGAGCGATGGCGGGCAATCGATCAGAATGAAGTCGTAATCGTTACGGACCGGATCCAAGGCCGCGCGCATTCTCTGTTCGCGTTCCGGTTGGTCGACCAGCTCGATTTCGGCGCCTGCCAGGTCGGGCGTGGCTGGAAGAACATCCAGTAACTTGAAGTGTTCCCCTCTCTTGCGCGTTTCCGCTACTGACGCCTCGCCGAGAAGCACTTCGTAGACTGTCGTGGTGAATTCCCGAACGCCGACGCCGCTAGTAGCGTTTCCCTGTGGGTCACCATCGACGAGAAGGGTGCGCTGTTCAGCTGCAGCGAGGGAGGCTGCAAGGTTTACAGCAGTCGTGGTCTTACCGACGCCGCCCTTTTGGTTTGCGACTGCAATGACTCTTGTCAATGGGATCTGGGATTCAGCGTCTCGAAAAGAGGCGAAGTCGTGGTGAGAGAAGGAATCTAAGCCTGATTACGGCTGATCGCCCGCGGATGCAGCCGATTTTGTTCCTGGTATCCGGAGTGAAAAGCAAAAACGGACTGGCGTCAAGCCAGTCCGTTGTGGAACGTGAAAAAGAGATGTGGAACGTGAAAAAACCGCCTACCGGCCTGCGATGAATCTCCAACTCGCTGAGACGCCTACCGAGAGGGTCTGCTGCCCGGGGTTGACCTGGGTCTCCTGTGCGGACATTGCCTTGGCCATGTATACCGGGCGTGGAGAAGGCGGCATGGTGCCGCCACCGTTGACAGTGAGGTGGATCAGCGCTCCAAGCGAGCCACCGGCGGCCCTAGCCGCTGTCTGAGCATCGGCATGCGCCTTTGTCACTGCTTTTTCCAGGGCACTCTGCCTCGCTGCATCGGTGTTACTCGCGTAGAAGTCGAGCGACGAAATGACATTGGAGCCGCTGGCCAGCGCGGTGTCCAGTACCTTCCCCACCATTTTGACGTCGTGGATGTCCGCGAGAACGGTATTGGTGACTGTGTATCCCGTCAGTACCGGTGCTGAGTTCTGGGGGTATCTGTACTCCGGACTCACATTGTAGCCCGTGGTGGACAGTTGGTCGTTAGTTAAACCTAGCGCACGTAAGGAAGCCATAACGGCGTTTTGCTTGGTCGCATTCTCCGCGGCTGCTACTGTAGCCGTACTGGCCTTGGTCTGGACAGCGATACTCACAGTCGCACGGTCAGGGGAGAACTTGGCTTCTGCAGTGGCCGAGCTCGAGATGGCGGGAACTGGCGTGTGATCCATCGCCGAGGCAGAAACGTCCTGAGCGCCAATCGCAAGCGCGGGGACAGTGGCGAGAAGTAGGAATGGGACAACTGTAGCGATTCGCATAGGGGCTCCACAGGGTGTAAATGAAGTGGTTGGTGGCAGCAAGTGTGCCCGTGCAGCGTCGTTAAGCCTCTATGGGTTCGTAGTCGTGGATAAGGGAGAGGTCCATTCCCATCGTCCCTCGCTCGGGCGACTCGATGAACATGGAGCGGAAGCGGGCGTTCCAGACTATCTCGTTTGCCTTGTAGGAGGTCCGAGAGTGAACCGTCTGGGCGAACGTGTCGTCGTTCCCCGAAAGCAGTACGAGGAACTCTGCCTCCCGCGCGGCAAGGTCAGCTGGCGTGCTGTGGTAGAGCGGACTCGATTCATCAATTGGATGCACGACAGTCCAACTTAGAGCGAAGAACGTGACCTTGTCGAATTCAAGTGGTAGCGACGTGAACTCGCGTACACGCTCGCCGTTGGCGCGCACGTTGATCCAACTGTACATGATTTGCACCGACACTTCAATCAGTTGACTGCTGCGCTCGTTCGCGCAGCGAAACATGAACGCCGTCATGTTTCGGTACGGTGCCACGAGTGCACTCTTGCTGTAGATGATCGCTGCGTTAGGGCGCGAGAAGCGCGCGAACACGAGTCCGGTTGTGAGTGCTGCGCTCAGTAATCCAACGAATGATTCGGTGGTCATGATCGCGTTCGCGCCCATGCCGGCTGGAGCGATGTTACCGTAGCCGACGGTGCCGAACGTTTCTACGCTGAAGAAGAACGCGCGAAAGAAATCGCTGAAGAGACTTGAGTGACCAGGAAATCCGGGACCAATCAAGGACTGTTGTCCGCAAGCCAGATAAGCGACGGCGAAGAGTGCATTCACCAGCACGTAAAACGTCGCGATAATTGCGAGAAACCGACCCCATCCCATGCCGAGCAACGCGTGATACGGGGCGAGGGCATGTTTGCCCCGTAGCCCCGCGCGCTCGACATTGAATGTACCATCGCGATTTAGTAACCTTTCGCGACTATCAACAGCTATGCGATTGCCGAAACCAAGATTGCGTGCAGCGTCCGGGTCGGTTACCGGGCGGGTTACCGGGCCGGGTGGCTTCGCTTCAGGATCTCTGGATGGAGAAGTGATACAGCAACATCCTCAACTAGTTGTCACAGCGCGTCATTCGGTGACGGTGACCTTGATGCCACCGACGGTGCCTGCAACCAGGTTATAGATAACGGCTCCGATGAGTCCAAAGACGAAACCAAGTGCGGCATACAAAATAGGTATGACCACAAGCGCCAAACCGCCGGTCAACATTCCCAACCCGGGAGTAGATGGGAGGAATGATGAGAAGGCGAACACCAGAACAGCTCCGATTATGCCGAGGAACAGGTACGTTGCTCCCGTGATAAGTGCAAACTGACCAGGCTCGATCCGCGAGATGCTCCGAATGCTCGACATACTGAAAGCTCCTTGTGTGTGAGGGAATGAGAATGCTGCGAGAACGCGCGAACACCTGCACCGACACATGAACGTCGACTTGACTAGACCGCAACGTTACGACTTCCACAGCCTATGTACCCGAAATCATTTCTGCGACATAACACCCGAGAAAACCCCTGCAGCAGCCAGTACAACTATCACGAGCAAAACGAACAGCAACCGTCTTCGCGCGCGGCGCACGGCGATCCAGACGGGTTCATCCAGGTAGTAGGCTCCTGGGTGCGCTTCGCGAATTACTTCGCTTCTCCGCAGACGCCGGAGTGCGACGCCGTTCCGGATGCCCAACTGGTCTAGAGTCTGAGTGCGCAACGCGTCGGTCGCGTTGGCGTCGCGGAATCGTTGAACTATTCCGCGCTCTCGTGCCGCTATCACGGCTGCGGCTGCAGCAGTAGAACCCAAACACTCCTCCCGGTCGGAGACGTGACAGTACGCGCAGTGTGCTAGGCGCGGTGCGCGATGGCGGACGTAAGCTTTTGCGCTTCAGTTTGTGGGTTTGAAACTTCGACTACGAGTTGATCGTACGTTTCGTGGTTCAGTGCTACCACTATCGTGTTGTCAGTATCATGCACGTCGTAAAAGACCCGCCGGCCGTGCTGGTAGAAGGTACCGGCCGTTAGGAGTCCTGGAATCTGCGTGCCTGGCATCCGGAAGCCGTGCCACCAGCCACGTGCAGCAGCTGGATCGATTGTTACGCCAGTAATGTGCGCCAGCGGAACTTCTAGCTGGCTTCTGAGCGACCAGAATTTGTCCATCCCGTGGACTACGAATACGGCCTTTTCACCATCAATCGATATGTTGACCAGGCGTGCCTCCCTGAGTAGTTGCTTCACTTTGTTCGGCGCCGAGAAAATACGGCCTCCGGTTCGCGAAGGGAACAGCCATAGCTCGGTGACAACTGGGGATCGATCTCTACTTCTACGCTTTCAACACTCGCCGACGATGTCGCTCCACCTCGATGACGAGGTTCTGAATGTCATTTGGACTCACCCCGGGGATCCGGGATACCTGTGCGAGGGAGCGTGGGCGGATCGCTGTAAGCTTGTGCCGAGCCTCGAATGTCAGCGATGACATGCCGTTGTAGTCGATGTCGTCGGGGAGGCTGAATTCACCCATCCGCTGGAGCTTGTCGGCCTGCGTTCGCTCACGATCGAAGTAGCCGGCGTACTTGATCTCGAGCTCGGTTGAGATCACGGCCGCGGGGTCGAGCTCCTGGCCAACGCCGACGGCTGCGAACAGCGAGGCAAGCGATATGTTCTGGCGCTTGGCGACCTCGGCGATTTTGACAGAGTGCACAAGAACTCGGCTTTCACTCGCCGATAGAACGCTCGCCGCCTGGTCTGGGCGGATGCTGGTGTGCTCGGCCAGTCGGCGTGTTTCGCGATTCGCGTCGAAGCGGCGCTGGACGACTTGGAGCTCGCGGTCCGAATAGAGTCCTTTATCGATGGCGATCGGCGCCAACCGTTCTAGCGCGTTGTCCTGCCTCACGGTAAGGCGGAACTCGGAGCGTGAAGTGAAAAGCCGGTACGGCTCGTCGACACCGCGCGTAACGAGATCGTCAATTAGAACGCCTATGTACGACGTGTGCCGGCCAAGGACGACCGGGTCACGACCGAGTGTCGCGAGGCCTGCATTCAGGCCAGCGATGACTCCCTGGCCGGCGGCTTCCTCATAACCCGTTGTGCCGTTGATCTGCCCCGCGAGGTACAGACCGTGGACGTTCTTAACCTGCAGGGTTGGGTCGAGCTGAGTCGGGGGGTAGTAGTCGTACTCGATCGCGTAGCCAGCGCGATTCATTCGCGCGTGCTCGAGGCCGCGGATGCTGTGCAGGATGTCGATCTGTACTGAGGCAGGCAGTGACGTTGACAGGCCATTCACGTAGAGCTCGTTCGTGTCGTGGCCTTCCGGTTCCAGAAAGATCTGGTGGCGGTGGGCGTCCGGGAATCGCAGGATCTTGTCTTCTACTGACGGGCAGTAGCGGGGCCCCCGGGCCGAGATTGCGCCGCCGTACATGGCGGAGCGGCCAATGTTGTCGGCGATGATCTGCTTACCTGGCTCTTCGAGGTAGGTGATCCAGCACGGAATCTGGGCGGGATGACGCGTAACTCCATTCGAGATTCGCGGAGTTGGCCAGAAATGGGACCAGGAATACTCGAATTGTTCGATTTCGCTTTCCTGCACCTGCAGTCCCGAAAAGTTGACCGACCTACCGTCGATGCGTGGCGGGGTGCCGGTTTTAAACCTCTCGACCACGAGGCCGGCCCGCTCGAGTTGTTCTGCAAGGTGGGTCGTAGCGGCCTCACCTGCCCGTCCGCCGGAAAGGTTGAGATCCGTACCTATATGGATGCGGCCGCGGAGGAAGGTCCCCGCGGTGATCACCACGCACTTTGCCCCGAATCTCCGTCCGTTGAGCGTCTCGGCGCCGACCACTGTGGTACCGGCGTCGTCCATGATCAGCCGAGCGACGGTTCCCTGGATTGTCTGGAGTGTTGGGAATTCCTCTACCAGGCGGCGGGCGGCTCCTCTGTACAGGCTTCGATCACACTGGGCGCGTGGGGACCACACCGCTGGCCCTTTGCTCCTGTTAAGCATCCTAAACTGGAGCGATGCCATATCGGTGGCCCGACCCATGATGCCGCCAAGTGCGTCGACCTCGCGGACTACGGTGCCCTTGGCGACTCCGC
Organism: Gemmatimonadaceae bacterium; assembly: GCA_039924865.1. Classification (GTDB taxonomy): domain Bacteria; phylum Gemmatimonadota; class Gemmatimonadetes; order Gemmatimonadales; family Gemmatimonadaceae; genus Fen-1247. The sequence goes on from JBDTAB010000154.1 coordinate 41,945, forward strand.
CGATCGCAGGATTGCAGGACATCTGCCCTATGGTTTCGAGCGAACTCGTCACGAGAGCAACCGAGGTGCCCAAGCGGGCGGCGGCGACCGCTGCCTCCGTGCCGGCATGGCCGGCACCTATGACGATTACGTCGAAGAGAGTTTCGAAACTGGGCATTAGGGTTGAGCGCCTGCTGACCGGCACAGGAGTGCTCGCTTCCATAAATGTAGGGAGTGCGCTAGCGCCATGAGGACAAAGCACCGACCAGGACGGCTCGCGCAGGTCGACGGGCGGGGGGTTGCGCATGTGCACGATCGGCACGAAGGCGGACCACCGGTGCCGTTAAGCTGTGGCCAACGCCGGGAACGGGTTGCGACCCCGTGTGCAAGATAACTTTGCGGTATGCCAATATCAGTAGCCAGAGACCGTCCAACGGTCTTCATTCGGCGAGAGGCATTCGAACAAGCCGGTCTCGAACGGCACTCGATAGACTCTCGTTTCAATCTTACAGATGAAGAGTTCGTTGTGGAGAGGAGCCTGATTGCAATCGGGCCGCTTCCTTCTGACGACATGCTAAGCGACCTGGTGATCGAGCTCGAGACGATCGGTCTTCGCTACTTCGAGGATTTCTTCGAGCTGAGCGGGAACTGGCCGGAGTGGCTTCGCGTGTTTGTCACATCAACCTGAGCTGCGTGAGTCGCTTGCGGCGCGGTGCGGGACGAGCACGCTCTCTCACAGGCATGATCGGTGTCTGCGTTCTCGCGATCGTTGGTTGCGCGGGCCGCCGATCGCCGGCAGAAAGGACGGTAGCCGAAGTTCCCGCACCTGAGCCCGTCAGGGTACCTCATCCGATTGAGCTCACGACTCCGCCCAGCACTCCGCCATTCCAGCCGAGCGGTGAGGCGACTTCCGCTGACCTGGCGCGCGCGGTTGCGCAGGGCAGCGCAGTTCGCCGCGAGGTGGATTGGGTGGAGCGCGAGCGGGCGGTCGCGAGCGGAGAAACGGCTGCGGGTGAATACCTCATTGCCTATCTCATAACGCCAGTGGACGATTACTACTATCT
>JBDTAB010000155.1:0-24418 GCA_039924865.1 Gemmatimonadaceae bacterium
ACCGGGATCGTACTGCAGTGCCGCGCTGAAGAACGTTTCCCCGGGAAGAAACATCACAACGAGCTCCGGTGTGGACTCAAACTGCCCCCAGTACGCCTTCTGCCCGAGCTTCACCATGTGATCGCGCACCTGCCGCGAGTGATCACGCATCAATCGCTCGCGCTCAGTTTCATCCGCGCATTCGGTCGCTGCGAGATACGCCAGAAGCGGCGCCTTTGCGTCTACGACGATCACCTTGCCGCCCGGCAGTCGCACCGTGAGATCCGGACGCAACCTCCCGTCATCGGTATCGACGCTCACCTGCTCCATGAAATCGCAGTGATCCAGCATCCCCGCCATCTCGCACACGCGCTTGAGCTGCATCTCACCCCACCGGCCGCGCACGTTCGGAGTGCGGAGAGCGTCCCCCAGCTGCTTGGTGCGACCCGTGAGCTCACGCTGCGACTCGCTCATTGAACGCAGCTGCTCGACCAGTGATTCATAAGAGCCAACGCGTGCAAGCTCCACTTTCTGGATCGTGCCGTCCATCTTCTCGAGCGTTTCCTTTATCGGCGACACCAGCTCGCTGATCGCCTGCTGCCGCAGCTCGAGATCTGATGATGTGCTCTGTTGCATCTCGGACAGCGACGTCCGCGCGAGTTGCAGGAACGATTCGCTGTTCTGCCTGAGCGCCTCGGCGCCCATCGACTGAAAGGCCTCGCGCAGTCTGTCTTCCGCCTGTTCGATCACCAGCACCTTGTCCTGATTGCTCCGACGCTCCGCCTCGAGTTGCGCGGTGAGCGCCGCGCACTTCACATCTGCCGCACCAAGTTGCTCCACCCTGAGGTGTAGCCGCGCCGCCTCGGCGCTCCGTATCTCGAATCGTGCTGTGAGGTCCGCCACCTTTCCGTGCAGTGTACTGAGGAGAGAGCGTTGCCTCGTCGATGCCGTGAGCCAGCCGAGTAGTGCGCCGAGTAGAAGGAGCGCGACCGCGGCGCCGAAGAAGATCAGCATCAAGGTGTCAGACACGGGAGGCTCCAGACGCGGCGTGCGCCTCACCCCAAACGCGATCGCTCAGCTTGTATCCGCGGAGCTTGGCAAGCTGCACCGCCTGACCCACGTGCAGCGCCAGGTGTACCGTCGCATTCAGGAAGTCTTCGTAGACCGTCCAATGCCGGCCTTCCGGATCACGCGACGGCGACGCGTAGTCCTTGGGCGAGAGCGAATCCATTGCGGCGCGGACATCGGAGATCGCGCGATTGAACTGAGCGGATATCTCGTCCTTCGTGAGCCGGTGCGACGTATCGAACTCCTGCGACCGGTTACGCACGTAGTCCGTGCCCGCGATGTGCCTACCAATAAAGTGCCGCAGATTTCCGGCACAGTGTAAAGCCAGTACCGCGACAGGATTGATACCCTGCGCCGGTTGCCACCAGATCGACTCATTATCAAACGGCGCGATAGCCGCCTGCATCATCAGTGGGAGCGCGCCCGTCAGCCGCGTGCGAAGCGCGGAAATCTGAAGGTCCTTGGGATGAGGATCTGACATCGGCCTGCCATTACGGCGCAGATGCATCCACGCCTGAGAGAATCGTTTCGGTAGATCACCGCCAACTCTGCGGCGACCATACGTTTGGAACACGACAGTTTAAAGTCATGTTACGTAACATCGAATCCGATACTCCCCGTCCAAAATTCATTCTATCGTTCCGCCATCCATGAATACTCAGCCCGGCAACCCACCCGAATCCCGGAATCAACCCACAGCCGTCGGTGCAACCGGCGACCTATCCGTTGACACCTTTCGCGAACACGGCCACGAGCTGATCGAGTGGATCGCCAGTTATCTCGAGAACCCGACGACGTACCCCGTTCTGTCGCAAGCGCGACCCAGCGACACGATAGCCGCGCTCCCGAAGTCCGCACCAGCGGTCGGCGAGCCCATGGCTCAGATCCTGGCCGACTTCGAACGCGTGATCATGCCCGGCATCACGCACTGGAACCACCCCTCGTTTTTCGCCTACTTCGCGATCAGTGCATCGATTCCCGGCATACTCGGTGAGCTCCTGGCAGCGGCGCTGGACACCAACGCCATGCTGTGGAAGTCCAGCCCGAGCGCCACCGAGCTCGAGGTGGTAGTACTGGACTGGCTGCGTCAGGCGCTTGGCCTGCCCTCCACCTGGTTCGGTGTGATCAACGACACCGCCAGCATCTCGACCATGCTCGCTCTGGTTGCCGCCAGGGAAGCCGCAAATATCGATGTTCGCGAGAAAGGGCTATCCGGGCGCGATGATGTCCCGGTACTGCGCGTATACTGCTCCGAACATGCCCACTCCTCCGTGGATAAGGGAGCCATCACAGTCGGCTTCGGCCACCAGAATGTGGTCCATATCCCGACCGACGATTACTTCAGGATGCGACCCGACGCACTCGCCCAGGCCATCGCTGAGGACCGGAAGCGAGGCTTCAAACCCATCGCCGTCGTCGCTACTATAGGTACGACCAGCACCACTAGCATCGATCCCGTACCTGCCATCGCCGACATCTGCGAGCGCGAAGGGGTCTGGCTACATGTCGATGGCGCGTATGGCGGGTCGGCCGGGATCGTACCCGAGTTGCGTCATTATCTGGACGGAGCGGAGCGGGCCGACTCGATGGTGGTGAATCCGCACAAGTGGCTGTTCACACCCGTCGATTGCTCCGTGTTCTGGGTAAAGGACAGGGCTCTCCTCAAGCGGGCGTTTTCACTGGTGCCCGAGTACCTGGTCACAGCGCAGACGGGCGAAGTTGTGGATCTCATGGACTATGGGGTGCAGCTGGGGCGTCGGTTTCGGAGTTTGAAGCTGTGGATGGTGATGCGGTCGTTCGGGACCGATGGGCTGGCGGCGCGGATTCGGGAGCACGTAAGGCTGGCGCAGGAGTTCGCGAAGTGGGTGGAGGCGGAGCCGGGCTGGGAGGTGATGGCGCCGCATCCGTTCTCGCTGGTGTGCTTTCGGTATGCGCCCAAGGGATTGGACGAGGTGCAGACGAACGCACTTAATCAGAAGATCATGGACAGCGTAAACGCGACGGGGGAGATCTTTCTGTCACATACTAAACTTCGTGGGAAGTTTGTGCTGCGCCTGGCGATCGGGAATATCAGAACGGATGAGACGCACGTGAGGCGCGCCTGGGAGTTGTTGCGGGAGGCTGCCGGCCATTCGAGCTAATAGGTAAACGTCTCGCCCGCCAACACTTCTCGACGGGCACCCAATTCAGTCTCGCTACGACGCCTACGGCCGGTCCGGTAGCGGGTTGTTTTGCCAGCTACCGTAAATGGGGTTGGGGAGAATCCACCAGGAGCGACCGAACTCGCTGAACGCCGTGTCAGGCGCGTTTCGCATCTGAGCCTGCGTGAGGCCAGGGAAATCCTGAATGTTGTCGCCAACCCACATCGCCACGTGCAACGGTGGTAGGCCTTCCACACCTCCATGCTGCACCGCGAGGAAGCGCGGGTTTTTATCATCATTTCCCGGAGGCTGGCAGAGAACAGCATCTGACTTGATACCTGCATTTTCCAGATTGCGTCGCGTATCGGGACAGAGACTTGCCGCACGATTCGTAACGATGACCAGACGTCCGCCGAGTTCGTGAATCAGGCTGGTGAAAGAAACTGCGCCGGGAAGCGCAGGTGCGATGGCTTCATGAATGAAACTGGGCCAGTTGTAGGTGAAACCCAGGTATCCGCGCGCCGCCTGACGCTGGAAGTAAAGTGAGTTGTCAAGCACCGTTTCGTCAGCGTCCATGATAACCGCCCAACTCCCACGCGAGAGAGGAGCAGCAAGTTCTCGCAAACGGGCTTCGGCGCCGTGATAACTCTGCAACAGAATAGCACGATGCTCAGCTGACGAGCGCGTCCAATGCAGTGCGAGCGGGACTGGTTCACCTGGCGCCAATAGCGAAGGACGCGTTGGCGCGACTGGCGTCCGCGCCGGCACTGAACTCGGTGTGGGACTCCCTGCATAAGTGCAGGCTCCGAGCAACAGCGGAAGCAACCAGAATCGTTTCATCGTCCCTGCCGTCTTAGCGCTTGGGATACGATACAACCTGTCCCGTGCGGCCGTTTGTGATGGAAAACGAACCGTCACGTTTCGCCGACAGCTTAAGCCAGGCGGTCGTCGTGGTATCCATATTTGCGATCTGAGCGTCAGGCATGTTCTCGGCGCCCGGCTGTTCTGTCCGATGAAGCTGCCAGCCAGCGATCCCCAGACTTCGGAGTGTGTTGAGAGTTGCGGCTTCCGCGCCCTTGTGCGCAGCGTTGCTGAAGATGGCCGCACGCGGCTTCACTGCTACAAAGAGTGACGGGTCCGAACCGTCGGCTCCGCCGTGATGCGCGAGGTTGTACACATCGACCAGGCCGATAAGATTGACGGGACAGGTCAATTCATACAGCGGCGCACCAGTCAGGTCGCCGACATCAAGGTAGCTGAACGCACCATACTTCAGTCGGATCGCCGTTGAGTTCGGATTCTCTGTAATTTCCTGCGCCGGGATACCGCCGCTGGTGCAGGCAGGGTTCTTCGCACCACCGCCGGAAAGCGGCTTGGTGATCACAACGCCGCCGCTTGCAACGACATCGATGGCGACACCACCCTTAAGCACAAAGTGGTCGCCTGCTTTCGCGGCGTGGTGCTTGGCCTTGGACCGTAACGCTACGTAGTCCTTGTACAAGGCAAACGTACCCGGCACGCGCGCTTCCGCCGCGGCGCTCGGTGCCGCGTGGTCGATGAACTCCTTGATAGGAATCAACTGTGCAAGCTCCATCGCCCCGCCGAAGTGGTCGGCGTGATAGTGCGATACGAGCATGTGGTCGATTCGGGTGAGGCCAGCGTCGTGCGCCGCCAGAAGAATGCGTTGTGCATCCCGCGCCTTCGTCGGATCGCCAGGCATCGAGTTGAACCAGCCGGTGCTTGCGAAGCCCGCGTCAATCAGGAACGATTCGCCGCTCGGGGTCACTATCAGCGCCGACTTCCCGCCCTCTACATCTATAAAGTAGATCGTGAGGCCGTTCGCCAACGTGGCGGCAGCGCTCGGCGCGGCAGTTACGGCGAACAGCACCGCCGCTGCCAAGGCTACCACACAAGCAAGAAATCGCTTCACGTCATGTCACCGGCTAAGGGTGCTACGGTCGCGGAGCGCCGCCGCCCACGCTTGAGGTGCTCGGCGCCTGAGTATTCTCCGCATGTCGCTTCACACACGCGCTCGGATACTCTTCGCAGTACCCTACGCGACTGCTTCCAACTTGATGTGAATCGACCACCGCATGTACGACTGCCCGACCAAGCGCGTCGGCTGCTGCGTCGTAGATAGCGGTGAGATCGGCGAAACTGAGTGTATGGGAAGGAGGCGTCGTCGCCATCCCGAACACGGTATCACCATCGCCGATCCCGAAAATCGGACGGATGCTGCGGGCAAGACCTGCATCAGCCATCGCCGCCATGCGCCCGACTTCGACGTCCTCCATCGGTGCGTCCGTCGCGACGACCGCGATCGTGGTGTTAGTCACTGCATGGTCGGAACCGTCGTTCGGTCCTCCACGGCCGGCCACTGCACTCTTGCATTCCGCCGCAGACGGCTGCACGAGATTGAATTCGTGGTTCATCTCCTGGAAGAGGCCATACGGCAAACATGTACGTGGATCGACTGGCGAGCCGGCTGGATTGACGCCGACGATCGCCGCGACCGTATAGCCATTCGAAAGCTTCACGCTGGCTGTACCCATCCCCCAGCCAGCTCCCATTCCCATGCCGATCCGCCCACTCTTGATTGGTGCATTCGATGCGGCGGCCGCAGCCTTGTAACCGAACTCAGCATCGGGTCGCTTCTTGAAGTTACCACCGCGCCCAAGATCCATGAGGATCGCCGCTGGAACTATAGGGACAACTCCTTCCTTGCCAATCGGCACGCCAAAGCCGTGCTCCTCCATCCACCGCATCACGCCTGTCGCTGCATCGAGGCCGTACGCGCTACCACCGCTCAGGACGATCGCCTGAACGGTGGCGCGTACCAGTCCGCCTGGCTTGAGCAGATCGGTTTCCTTGGTACCCGGCGCTCCACCCATTTGTGAGTAACCCGCCGTGGCGCCACGCTCTGTGCGAATCACCGTTGTGCCAGTACGGTACCCGCTGTCTGATCGTGTGTAATTGCCGACCTTGAGGTTCGGAACATCAGTGATGGAGTTTGACGGACCAGTCCCCACGACTGTGACGGGCTGGCCCATAGCAAAGACCGACGGTGCACGCGGAGTTTGCCCCACGAGCGCATGCGCAGGTAGCACGAGCGCCGCTACGACCGCGATGCCACACCATGACGAGGAGCCGTATCCAGCTGCGACTCGCCGACCGATCTGTAGTATCAATCTGTCTCGCATATCATTTAAAGGGGAGGACGGCCGTTGACGCCTTGTTCGCGACGAGCACTCGGTTCATGTCAAACGCCATGGTCACGGTCTTCGCAACCGAATCGTACGTGAATGAGTCCATTCCGAATGCAAGCGGAATGAATGACGGAATTATCGACTGCGTGTAAGCCGCGCCCGCGCTCGCGTTGGGATTTGCGAGGATCTCAGTCTGCGCGACCGGCATACGCATGCCAAGGTCAGCCATCCGGCGCCCTTCGCCGATAAAGATCTCCTGCCGCATCAGATACAGCACGTAAAGCCCATCATCAACCGTCGTGATGGCATTGATACGAGCAGACGTCACGGAGGTGCCAGAGACTGTTGGTACTTGAATATTTGACGAACGCGTGAGGACGAAGCCGGCAGCCAACGTATCGCCCGGCTCGAACGCGACCTTCGTGTCCGAACTGTTCGGATATACAGTCTTGCCGCCTGCGCGCCCGCGTTTCTGAATCCGGTCATCAACGGATTCCGTCGGCCGCGAATGCACGAGCGTCAACAACTGTTGCAGCCGATCTTTCGCTCCTGCGACGTTGTTGTCCGACAGCAGTCCCTCGGCGATGATGAGGTGCGCCTCTTCCGCTTTGAGAAATGCTATCGGGCTTTGTACGTTCGGCCCGCGGTTCGGGTACTTGGGATCAAGGAAGTCGAGTCGTGGCAGTGGCTGGAAGTTGTTGACGGAACTCGTCAGCACCGTCTGCATGGTATTAGTTGGACCGTTGAGCGGGTCGAACGTCGCGTTGCGGATGAACGTAGGATTCGCGGCAAGTAGCGCGGTGGCCTCTTGCACAGCGTGCAACTTGTCGCCGAGGCGATAGTAAGCACGTGCGAGTGCCAGGGTGTAGCTCTGCTTCGCCACCGCGTCCGTCGAGATGGAGCGTGCCTGTGTGAAGTCGGCAATGGCTGCAGTAAGCAGATCCTGCCAGCTCAGGATCGGGCCATTGGCAGATCCCGGTAGCGCGACGAAGTTCTCGCCGGCGAACAGGTTTGCCATGCCTCGATAGAAGAGTAATTCCGCTCGGTTGTTGGGCGTAACGAGCGAATCATGCGCAAACACGGTATCCAGCCCGAATGTGCCCATCTCTCGCAACGTTGCGATATCGGCCTGAACCGCCGTCACCTGTGGATCGATGTACTCCAGGACGGGCACATCAAACTTCTGCGCAAACGTCGTGTAGTTATTGAAGTAATCATCCGAAGCCAGCTCGGTGTTTACTACGACGTCGTTCAGGGTGATCACAAACTGGCGCTGCGTACCGAGTAGCCATACGGCGCCGGCACCCGGCGAGCCGACAAATGCCTTGTCTGTCACATTTGGATTGACGACGTCGGTCGGCTTGAATTCGCCACAACCAATCACGAACGAAGTTGCTAGCATGGTCAGCGCCGGTGTAACCAGGCGGGCCGATGCTCTAACAAAGGAGTTCCGGTGCATGGTCAGAATCCGAAGCGAAGGGTGAGGATATAGCTGCGGGGCGCCGACTCTGTCGCGTAGTTGTAGCCGCCGATTGCGAGGCCACCCTGGTCGCTTGCAGTAGACAGGTCCGTCTCAGGATCCCAGTGCGACGATGTCCACCGCCAGGGGTTCGTCACCGAGAAGGCGATACGCGCGTCTCTCGCGCCTGGAGGCAGGAACCGCTCATCCAGCTTGTAGTCGACCGTCATTGTGCGGAATGACACATAATCGGTGTTCTCCACCCAGAGATTCATCACGTTCTGCCATACGGCGCCGCGCGACCCGCCGTACTGCGCGAGCGCGGCGGGAGGGACATAGTCTTCCGTGCCCTTTATGCCGTAGAGGTACCTGAACGCGCGGTCAAAAGACTGCTGCTGAGCGCCGTACTGATAGTCGCCACTCGCGCTTAGCGTGAGTCGCGAACCAAGATCGAGCGTCGCGCCAAAACTACCGAACTTGCTCGGAGTCGGCTTCCCGAGGTAGGCCAACTGTTGGATCGACGTGATCTTACCGTCAGATCCGAAAATGGCCTTGTTGCCGCGGAGATACCCGACAGGATACCCTGTCTGCACAATCCCCTGCACCGTACTCGCACTGTAACCGCTGATTGCGAACGGAGGTACGCCGCCGAGACTCTCGACCTTGTTGTTAAGCGTATTGTACGCGCCAGTAAGCGTGAGGCGCAAACCCTTGCGACTGATCGGCACCAGTGTAGCACGAATCTCGGCACCCCTGTTGGATATCTCGCCAACATTGCGTAGCTGACTCCCAAGTCCCGTTGATGGTGCGGGCGGTGCGTTGATAAGAGCGTCGGTCGTTCGCGACGCGTAGTAGCCGACGCTGAATGTCGCGATACCATGGAAGAGCCCGATGTCAGTACCGTACTCCAATGTCCCCGTTCGCTCCGGCTTGAGATTGACGTCACCCGGCTGACCAAATGTCGCGGACTGCTGCGTGTTGAATGAGTTGAACGCGATGGTCCGATCGTTCGCGAAGGGCCGAGGGAACTGGCCAGCCACTCCATAAGCACCGCGGAGTCGCAGCTCTGTCAGTAAGTCTTTGGATATGTGCGACCGCAACCATGGCTCATCGCCGAGCGAATAGACCAGGCCGATCTTCGGGTAGCTCTGCGCGCCAATGTTCTGTCCGAACGCAGTGTTCTTATCGACACGCAAACCCAGTTCCATTGTGTAGCGCTCCAGCAGGCTTATGTTGGTCTGTCCGAAGACTCCATAGTTCGCCACGCGGTACGCCACATCACTACTCGACGTTACGCCTGCACCGGCTATCGTCTGTGCGCCGTCTCGCACATTTGTGGCCAGGTACTGCACCTGCGCATCGTCATTCCGAAAAAGCTGCGCGCCCACTGAGGTAATGATTGACAGGCTGCTACCGACATTCGCGCTCTGCTGCAGTCCAAAGTCGGCCGTGAAGCTGGTGTAGTTGCGCTCGTAATTCGAGATCGAGCCCTGGTTGGTCGTTCCCGCTGGGAAGGACTTGGTCGCGATAAGGAATTGGTTTGTGACGATCGACGATTCCTTGCTGAACCGATTGTTCAACCCGAACGTGGCATGACCCTTCACCGAAGGAAACGGATCGAACGACAGCGTGTGTGCTGTGGTCCACGAGCGCGTGAACACTGTATTGTCCTGCAGCGCCTCAGCCGTAGTGATGAATTGCTTGAGCTTCGCATAATCCTGCGAGTCCAAGTCGTCAATGTTGTTGTTGAAACCCAGAGCGGAGGCGCGACCGTCCTCGAGCAGCCAGAGCGCGTTATAGCCACCGGAATTGCCATTGCGGAAGCGCGGCGCGTCACTCTGATTGTATGTGAGCGTACCTTGATAACGCGCCTTCGATCCCAAGTTGGCGCCTATGCCGTTCCGCAAACCGAACTCTCGATTGTCCCCGTCAATCCGTTGGCTTTGGGCTGCCCGGATATTGCCAGACGCGCTATACGTGATGGCGTCATTGCCACCTTCGACACCGGCGGAATATCCCTGGGTCAATCCATCCCGATAAATCAGATCCGATGTGCGCTTGAAGAAGAGGAACTGCGTCTGCGGCGTGTCATATCCGACGCGCGCCTCGAAGAAGCCCTTTGTCTGACCGGCGACACCGTGCTTGGTGAATATCTGGATCACGCCGTTAGCTGCGTCGGAGCCGTACATCGTTGTAGCAGCGCCACCCGGTACGAACTCGATTCGATCAATGTTGTCGAGCGGCAAATCAGCAAGGGCACTCGTCGCGGCGCCTTGTGATCGCACACCGGAGAGGTTGAGCCCGAGCGTAGCGATGGTATTCATGTTGTCGACACGCACGCCATCGACATAGATAACCGGCGTCGAGTTGCTACTGATGGATGTCACGCCGCGCGTACGTATGATCGAAGTCGTGCCTGCTTGGCCGCTCGTCATACGAATCTGCGCGCTCGGTATTTTTGTTTGGAGCAACTCATCTACTCGCGTTGCCGGTGACGCCTCGATCGCGTCAGACCCGATGACATCCACAGGCGTTGCGATACGGCGCTTGGAAATTCCGCCGCCCTGGCCGGTCACTACCACGGCATCGAGGCCCAGTGGCTGAGAGACCAGTTGGACATTGACCGTCGTAGTTCCACCCGCGGTCACGTTAACAGTCGCAGTTTTGTTGGAAAACCCGATCAGCCGAACGTTGATCGTGTGAGGTCCCGGACTGAGACTCGCTAGACGATACTCTCCTTTGACGTCCGTACGGGCGATGCGATTCTGCTCATCACTCGCGAAGACCTGGGCCGACTCTAGCGGCCTGCCGGTAGTTGCCTCGGTCACTCGACCCGTGACTGTACCAGTAGACTGCGCTAACAGCGCTCCTGACGATATCAGTGATACGCTAGCGAAAACAGCGGCCCATCGAAAACGATTCCTCATCGGTGTCCCTCAAAAGATCGACGGTAAGTGGCGAATGTCATTCGGCTGGTAATACTTGTCAAGAGGAGATGACAAAATATTCAATATTGCTGCATGTAGTCACACAGAGAACTATTAACCCTGCCTCGTCAGAGAGAGTAGTGACAGAGCCAGTACCTTGGTACAGTGTACTAGATCATCGATCACGCAGTACTCGTCAGGTTGATGCGCGAGGTCAAGGATGCCCGGACCATAGGCGACGCAGTTCCGCACGCCAGCGATTCGATCTACGTGTTTTTGATCGTACGTGCCCGGGCTGGCAGCGAGAACCGCCGGTCGACCGAGTACGGTCTGTATCGACCGCTCTAGAGCGGCCACCACGGTCGAGCCATCTGGAGTCTGCACAGGATGCACGACCATGAGGTCACGTAATTCGTACGTTAGCTCAGGGGAGTCGCGCGCCACGCGCTCAAGCAAAGCTACAATCTCTCCCCGCGCAGTGTCGAAGCCTTCCTCTACCAGGAAACGGCGGTCGAATACTGCACGGCACATGTCGGCGACGCAGGGTGTCTGCATGCCGTCCACGGGCTGGCCGCCGGCAATGCCATTGATGTTGAGCGTCGGGTGACGCGCACCAGGTGGCATGACCGGTACCGATGTAGTGCGACTCTTGAGGACCGGAAGCAACCTCTGTTGTATCTCCGTGAGGACTACGCCCATCTGCGAGATAGCGTTGACGCCGAGGAAAGGCATGGAACCATGAGCGATGCGTCCACGCGTCATGATTTCGAACCAGTAGACTCCGCGATGACCTAGGTAGATGCGATCAGTGTCCGTCGGTTCAGTAATGATCACCGCGTCCGTGCGCTCAGAGCTGACGCGCCCTTGCTCTGCGAGCCACGCCATACCCGCGAACCCGCCGCTCTCCTCGTCAACAGTTCCGCTGACTTCGATAGAGCCGTATATCGCTATCCCCGCCCGCCGAATCGCTTCTGCTGCGTAGATCGCCGCTGTGATCCCCGCCTTCATGTCGCACGAACCCCGGCCGTAGATGCGACCGTCACGCACCATGCCGCCAAATGGATCAACCGTCCATCCATCGCCGACAGGTACAACATCAAAGTGCCCGTTTAGATGGACGAGTGGACGCATACTCTGCCCCTGCTTCAGCCCAACGACGTTCATGCGCGGATGCGACGCCGTGTGTTCGGGGCGGCCGTCGGCCACCGGATAGTCTACCACAAACCCGAACGTCTCAAGCCGTCGCCCGATCAACTCGGCGCACTCTACATACGCGTCGCCCGGCGGGTTGATGGTCGGAATGCGCAACATGTCGCGCGTGAACTCGACCATCTCGTCCGTGGCAGCATCAATCACCGCCATCAGGTTATCAATTACTTTCGGGCTCTGTTCCATAATTGTTGACCAATGTCTGAACGGGTTCAGAACGTGTCGGGAGAATTAGCGCTCGCGACGTGGCGACTCAGTGCGAAATCGGTGTGTTGACGTTGCGTCCCGCCACCCCAGACATGGAAACCCCAAGCAATGCTGCCACCGTCGGTCCCACATCGACGATTCTGACACCTTCTCGTAGTTGGCATGGATAGACACCGGCTCCCGACAGAATCATCGCTGGCCGCAACTCTGGAATGTTCGGGTTGTAGCCGTGCTTCCCTGGTGTCGTTGAGGGCGTCACGAGCGCGCCTTCGAGATCGCTACCAATCGCGAATCCGCGAGCTGCTTCCAACGCCAGGAATGCCGTCGGGTTGGAATGCATCGCCTTCAGGTCCTCGGGCGTGTAGAGCTTTGCGATTCCATTGGCTGGATCGGCAGCGAGCTTCTGCATCAACTCGGTCGCCTTTGCAATGCTGGCGGTGTCCTTCGGGTTGCGCGCTTCAAGAAAGGCTGATCCGCCTTCGTTGTTGATGAACACTTTCCAGTCCACAACCTTGCCCGCTGGATTGGTCTTGATCAGGCCGGCGTCGCGCAACGCCACCATGGGGTTGATAAGCAGGGAATCCCGGAGAAATCCGTGATCAGAAACAACCACCCAGGCTGTCTGCGCGGCACGGCCTGACGCGGCGACAGCAGCGCGAATATCTCCGATCTCGGCGTCAATCTTTTCCAGCGCGGCATGGGCTTCGGGGGTGTGCGGACCGTAGCGATGCTGGGCGGCATCCAAGTCAGATAGATGCAGTGCTAGCAGGTCCGGGTGATGTTCGTCGAGAATCCTGATGGTCGCCTTCGTGCGCCAGGCGTCTCCCATTGGATAATCGGCCGAATCGAGTTTGATCATTTCCCGAAACAACCCAGGCGTTGAGAGAGCCGACATCAGCGATACGTCCTCGGGTGTGCGCACGGGCCGATACTCGGGCAGCAAATAGTCGATCCCCGCGCCGACTGTTACAGGCCACGAAACCGCTGCCGTCTTGAGACCGGCCTTGCGCAAGACCTGCCAGAGCGTTGGCGACTTGATCCTGTCAGCGTAGTAATACCACCCGCCGTTTTCGTAACCAAACGGATCGAGAGGCGTGTTCGTATAGATGCCATGCACTGACGACGGTTCACCGGTGATCATCGCCGTATGGCTCGGATAGGTGACAGTCGGGAAAATGCCTGTCATACCGTCCGCTCTGCAGCCCTTTGCTTCCAATGCCTGGAGGTTCGGAATCTTCAGCCCACCGTCCGGATGGAGGTAGTCGATCGCCGTCATTCCATCGATCGAAATGAGGATCACTTGGCGTTTGGGGCTGTGCTGCGCTGACACGGTCCGCGCCGCCAGCGAGCCCCCGATGCACAGTGACAGCACCGATAAGCACGCGAAATACTGCTTGAAGAAACGACTCATGCTGACTCCTCGGATATCTCTGATCGAATATGACAGTATCGTGCATCGGTGTGGAAAATCCACCGCCGCGTCATCCTACTGCACCCGCTATGGCGGACCCAAGATCTTGTGTCGTCGCCTTGCCACCAAGATCGGGCGTACGCGTCGTCCCTTCTTCCATCACACCCGTGATCGCTTCGATGATGCGATCGTGCGCTGCAGCGAGACCGAAGTGATCGAGCATCAGAGCGCCGGCCCAGATGGCGCCAATGGGATTGGCTATCCCTTGTCCTGCAATATCGGGCGCAGAGCCGTGAATGGGCTCGAACATCGACGGATAACGCCTCTCCGGATTGATGTTGGCGCCAGGTGCAATTCCGAGACTGCCGGTGATCGCAGCACCGAGGTCGCTGACTATGTCACCGAAGAGATTGGACGCGACGATCACGTCGAGCGTCTCCGGATGCGTCACCATCCGCGCCACGAGCGCATCCACATGGTACTTCCTCCACTGGACCGTCGGGTGGTCTTTCGCGATCGCTTCCACCGCACTGTCCCAAAGCACCATTGAGTGCTGAAGTGCGTTCGACTTCGTTGCACTAGCTAATAGGCGGCGTGGTCTACGCTCTGCGAGAGCGAAGGCATATTGCGCAATCCTGTCCACACCTCGCCGTGTGAAGATGCCGGTCTGCTCAGCGACCTCGTGCTCTGTCCCAACGAAAGCGCGTCCGCCAAACCCGGCATATTCACCCTCCGAGTTCTCACGGACACAGATCATGTCGACTTCATGCGGCTCGCGATCAGCTAGAGGCCCATTGACACCCGGAAGCAGTCGCATCGGCCGCAGGTTCACATACTGATCGAAGCGTTGCCGGATCGGCAGGATGAGCTCCCACACCGAAACGTGGTCGGGCACGCCCGGCGCTCCGATCGCACCCAGATAGATCGCGTCGAAGTCCTGCAGCCGATCCAGCGCGTCGGCGCTCATCATCGTGCCTGTCTGGAGATAGTAGTCACATCCCCAGGGAAAGTCCGTAAACTCGAGCGTGCAGTGCTCACCTCGCACTGCGCGTTGCAACACATCGACACCGGCCGGGATTACCTCCCGGCCGATGCCGTCGCCCGCGATGACCGCGATGCGATATGTAGGATTGAGTGCGGTCACCGCGGACGTACCGTCGTCACATGCCTGGTGGTGTGAACCGTCCGTCCTGCGCCAACCAGCCACCGTCGGCAAAGATGATGGTGCCTGTGACGTAGCTCGCTGCATCTGATGCGAGGAACAGCGTCGGTCCCACCATCTCCTCGGGCGACGCCCATCTGTTGAACGCGTTCTTCGAGGCGTACGCGTTGTACCAGTCCGCGTTGGCCTTGATCGGCGCCGTGAGCGGTGTCTCGACCACGCCTGGGCCGACACAGTTGACGCGAACGCCGGATGGACCGAACTCGGTCGCCCCGCCGCGGGCGAGCTGAAGAATTCCAGCTTTGGTCGCGGAATAGACTGCCTGCCCTGGTTCGACGACCAGCGAACGGATAGACGAGAAGAGCACGATACTCCCCTTCCCCTGCGGAACCATGATTCGCCCCGCAGCCCTCAGGACGTTGAAGCTACCGATGATGTTGACGTTGAGCACACGTTCGATCTCGCCCGGTAGATAGTCGAGCATCTTCTTGCGTACGTTGATGCTCGGAGTGGAGATGACGATATCCAGATGTCCGTGTTTCGCACTGATCTCGGTCAGCGTTCGATCTACCGCCGCAGCATCTGTTATGTCGAGGGCACCAGACGTTGCCGTACCCCCGATCTTCTTTGCCACTGCTGCGGCCGCGTCCGCCTTGACGTCGAGGCATACGACCGTGGCGCCCATTGCCGCAGCTCCGTGCGCAACAGCTTCACCGATGCCAGATGCACCGCCAATGACGGCAGCAATCTTGCCGGTGAGATCGAAAATGTTGTTGCTGATCATGACTAACTACTTCTCCGTAAGTGAAGGAATGGCGCGGTCGGTCGGATCATTCGAGCCGAAGAAGCGCCGGAGGAAGTGTACTACAAAGAAAGCTATTATCGCACCAGCGAGACCAGCCATCGCGGGTGTAAATCCCGCGATCGTTCGCCCGCGGTAAAAGATCTCCCACCCGCCGACAATTCCGATTCCCGCGATAATCGCGGCAAGCGCATCAGCCGATGTCGCATCATTGCTGTACAAGCCGGCAAGAATCGGCACGAAGAGACTGACACCCATGATCGTGTAGAAGATACTGAGTGCGCTTACCACACCTGCCGCAACTAGTGCGACCGCGACGCCGAGCACACCGCCAGCCATCGCTGTAAGACGAGTCACGCGAAGCAGCTGCGAATCGCTTGCGCGCGGATTCAGAAAGCGCTTGTACAGGTCCTCCGCAAGAGAGGTTGTAAGGGAGAACAACACGGCGTCGGCGGCGCTTAGCTCAGCGGAGAAGACAGCGGCAAGCCCAAACGCACCGACGAATGGCGGTACACCCAACATGAAGAGCGTTGGTAGTGCCAGCTCGGGCTGCGCGAGGTTCGGAAACTGTATGCGTGCCATCATGCCAAGCAGCGCAGGCACGCAGGCATATACCATGAGCGCGACCGCTGTGAGGCCGACGCCGATGCGGACCGTCCGGTCATCACGGGCGCCGTAGATTTTCTGCAGCAGCCCCGGCGCAACGACAAACGCGGGGCCAAGCATAGCGAGATAGACAAGCCCAGACGCTCCGCTGTGCCACGGATTCCAGTAGTCCGGAGTTGGTTGGAGCGCGCGCACCGCGTGCCACCCGCCAGAAGCGTGCAGCGCGAATGGAATCGCGATCGCAAAGCCCAGGAGTTTCACCACGAGCTGTACCACGTTGACGTACGCAGAAGACAGCAGCCCGCCCGCCGTAAAGTATATAGTGACCAGCACCCCTGCGAAGATGCAACCAAGCGTCTTGGGGATTCCGGCGGCTACGTCCAGAATCCAGGAGACAGCAATGAGCTGGCCCGCAAGAATGAAGATCGATCCGATCCATAGGAGCACCACGATGGTAGTGCGGACGGTGACGCCGTACCGAAGTTCGAGATAATCTCCTACCGTACGAAGATCATGTTCCGCCGCGACACGCCGTATGGCCGGACCGATCCAGAAAGCGAGAATGAGCGAACCGATTCCGGCAGAGAGGATCCACCAGATAGCTGCAATACCGTCCCGATAACCAAGCCCTGTCGCTCCAATGGTGGAACCGGCGCCGATGTTCGCGGCGAGCATTGTACTGAACAACAACCCTGGACCGAGCGAGCGGCCAGCCACGAAGAAATCGCTGGAGGTTCGCACGCGACGCGCGATCCACGCGCCCAGCGCGAGCTGGGCGACCGCGTATGCGAGGAGCCATCCGAAGGCAGAGTTCATTTAAGACATCCGGTCGGTACGTGAAACCCATGTGCGCGACGTGGAACAGCCTGTCCGCCGAGTTATGCTACGCGACAGACATACCGCGGGTCTACCTTCCTCGCAAGGGATAAGCGTACTCACACGAAAGCGTTGAAAAGTGGAGGAATAGCACCGCGCCAGCGATGGTTATCCGCCCGCACTCTTCAGCTGATGTACACCTCTCACCCAGGACATCTATAGTAGTGAACCAAGCCAGTTCGCCGGTTCGAGCCCTAATAGAATGCAACCCGGCTACTAACGTCGATTGCGATACGACACCTCAACGAACGCAGGCAGCGATGCGATGCGATGCGATGCGTGACTGCTGGTGTGGAAACTCCGGTGGCACCAGTGGCGTGCACGAGACGGCCACACGTACCTGCCTGCCGGTCGAGTCCATACGAATTATTGCTTCCAGTCCAGCGGCCCAGGACTCACTTACATTACCTTAGTCATTGCGCGATAATTAGCACAATAGTCGACGCTCGCCCCTACCGGGATGCTCAGATGCGTTGCGCAACACCACCCGCTCATGCAGGGTAATTTTGTATGCCTCTCATTCGACACTTCGTTAACGGCGAGGAATTCGGCGCCCCTCAACGCACTGGCCCGGTCTACAATCCAGCGACCGGAGAACATCAGCACGACGTCATGTACGGATCCGTCGCTGACGTCGAAGCCGCCATCGCGGCAGCGCGCGCGGCGTTCCCCGCATGGCGTGCGACGACTCTCACCAAGCGTTCACATATCTTCTTCCGATTGCGCGAATTGCTCGCAGAGCGCGCAGACGAGCTATCTGCTCTTGTAACCAGCGAACACGGCAAGGTGCTTTCAGATGCTGCTGGGGAAGTCGCCCGCGGGCTTGAAAATGTTGAGTACGCGTCCGGCCTCATCAACCTGCTCAAAGGCGAATTCAGCCAGCAGGTGTCACACGGCGTTGACGTACACAACGTCAAGGAGCCGGTCGGTGTCGTCGGCTGCATTACCCCATTCAATTTCCCCGTCATGGTTCCGCTGTGGATGATCACCAGCGCGATTGCATGCGGAAACACCGTTGTGCTGAAACCGAGCGAGAAGGACCCGTCCGCGACAGTGTTGCTCGCGAAGATCTTCATGGACGCTGGCGTGCCAGCTGGCGTGCTGAACGTCGTGCACGGCGACAAGACTGCCGTCAATGCGATTCTCGACTCTCCGGACGTCGATGCCATCAGTTTCGTCGGCTCGACGCCGATAGCACGCGCGATTTATCAGCGAGCAAGTGCGAGTGGTAAACGCGTGCAAGCTCTTGGCGGTGCCAAGAACCACATGATAGTGTTGCCGGACGCGGACATGAACGCTGCCGCGGATGCCGCGGTATCGGCGGCATACGGTTCTGCGGGGGAGCGCTGCATGGCAGTGAGCGTTCTGGTTGCGGTAGCCGGTAGCGCACAGCCGCTCATCGAGGCGATCCGTACCCGTATCCCGAAACTCAAAATCGGTGCGGGTACCAGTGCCGACTCACAGATGGGTCCTCTCATCACACGTGAACATCGCGACAAAGTCGCGTCCTACGTCAAGAACGCACCGGCCGAGGGCGCGAAGGTCGTCGTTGACGGCAGGAACCAGAGTTTCGACACAGACGGGTTTTTCCTTGGAGTGTCGCTCCTCGACAACGTCACGACCGATATGAAGGTCTATACCGACGAAATATTCGGACCCGTTCTGACCGTCGTCCGCGTTGACACCTTCGAGGAGGCTCTCAAGTTGGTCAACGACAGCCCGTACGGCAACGGTGCCGCATTGTTCACGCGCGACGGTGGCGCTGCCCGCCAGTTTGAGTTTGACGTTCAGGCAGGCATGGTCGGTATCAACGTACCGATACCGACGCCCATTGGAGCTTTCTCGTTCGGCGGCTGGAAGGATTCGCTGTTCGGCGATGCCCACATATATGGTCCGGAGTCGATCAACTTCTACACGCGCAGCAAAGTGATCACAAGCCGTTGGCCGGACCCGTCCGAGTCCCAGATTGATCTCGGTTTCCCGCGCAACTATTAAAGATCACCGGAGCTGACATGACGACGTATACAGACAGGACTGGCGCCACGCACAAGCTGCCGGACAAGGCTGCCGAACAGAAAATCCGCGCAGACGATCGTGCACACGTCTTCCATTCATGGAGCGCGCAGGCACACATCAATCCGATGCCGATCGCAACGGCAGCGGGCGCGACATTCTGGGATTACGACGGCAAGGCATACCTGGACTTCGCGTCCCAGTTGGTGAATTTGAACCTCGGACATCAGCACCCCGACCTGGTTGCTGCAATACAGCGCCAGGCCGGTCGGCTCGCAACTATCCAACCAGCGATCGCGAACGATGTGCGCGGCGAACTCGCGGGTCTCATCGCCGATAAAGCGCCAGGTACACTCAACAAGGTGTTCTTCACCAACGGCGGCACCGATGCCAATGAGCACGCGGTCCGAATGGCTCGGCTTGCGACTGGTCGCCGCAAAGTCCTGGCGATGTACCGTTCGTACCACGGTGCTACGGCAACTTCGATCGCGCTCACCGGTGATCCGCGACGCTGGGCAAACGAACCGAGCGACGGATCAGTCGCGCACTTCTTCGGCCCATATCTGTATCGCTCGGCGTTCCACGCAACTACTGAACTCGAAGAGTCCCAGCGTGCCCTCGAACACCTCGAGAACGTAATTGTTCTCGAAGGCGCCACCACGATTGCCGCAATCATTATTGAGACAGTCGTTGGCACCAACGGCATTCTGGTCCCGCCTCCCGGCTACCTCGTTGGCGTCCGCGCACTGTGCGACAAGTATGGAATCGTTTATATCGCTGATGAGGTCATGGCTGGCTTCGGGCGCACCGGCGAATGGTTCGCGGTCGACGGCTTCGACGTGATCCCTGATCTGATCACGTTCGCAAAGGGCGTAAACTCCGGCTATGTGCCACTCGGCGGCGTCATTATATCGGATGCGATCGCTCATGTCTTCGACGACCGCGTCTTTCCTGGCGGCCTTACGTATTCGGGACATCCGTTGGCCTGTGCCGCGGGTGTCGCGACGTTCGAGGTGTTCGAACGAGACAACATCCTGGAACATGTGCGCGACATGGGCAAGCGTGTCGTCGAGCCCGTGATCAGAAGTTGGGCTGATAAGCACCCCTCGGTTGGCGACGTTCGCGGTCGCGGGTTGTTTTGGGCTGTCGAGCTCGTTCGGTCAAAGAAAACACGCGAGCCACTAGTGCCCTTCAACGCTAAAGGCGCCGACGCGGCACCGATGGATGAGTTGACTGCCGCGTGTAAGGCTGCCGGTGTCTGGCCATTCACACACGCCAACCGTGTTCAGATCGCGCCTCCGCTAATCATTTCGGAAGACGACCTTCGCCGCGGACTAGCGGAGATAGAGACCGCGCTATCCACCGCGGACAAATACGCCCAATAGTACCATACTTCACGTCTGCATTTCCCTGCTTGACTTGCACCACGTTGTCATGATTTCGTGACGCTTCACAGATTGTGACTGTGAGACCGACGTTTATGCCGAAAGAAGAGGAACCATCCGCAACCCGGAAGGCTCCTCTTCTTTCAAACGGCGCATGGGAAACACCCTACTAACCGCGGTGCTTCGCATCCCCCTGATAACCTGGTCTTCCGGTCCCCGGTAATGTCTTCCCAGCCGACCCACTCGGCGCCGGATGCACTACTGGCGGTGCAACACGTGGCTTCGCCCGGACCGCGCCAGGCAGCGTCTTCCCACTCGGATAGCGAGTAGCTGGATAGCCGACGCTCGCTCCGGGTGCTGGATACCTCGGGTACGCACGCGACGGAGGATAGCCGTTCGATCGCTGCGGCGCCGGTAGAGTCTTGCCAATACCCTGATTCACATACACCGGGCGCTGCACCACCACCACGGGCGGGTACGGAGCGTATCGGCCATAAGCGTCGTAGCCGCCGTTGCGATCATAGCGACCGTTGACGTCGTATCGCCTGTTGTCATACCGGTCGTCGTAATAACCGTCGTTGTCATACCGACCGTCGTTGTACACGCCCGAATACACGCCGCGATCGTCGTAATGAGAATTGCCATCTGGCTGCCAGTAAGCGGCGATGTCGTACTGGCCAAGGCCGCTCTGCCTATCGCGAACGCGGACCACAGTTGTGTATCCGTTACCGCGATTTGGTTGCTCGACGACGTCGGCGACGCCACGACCCTCCATCATCCGCACGCTCACGTATCCATTCATATCAGGAACACTGGAGAGTGCGCGAGCGTTGTCATACCCGACCACCTCGCGCGGACCCATCGCCACGATCGCGGTGCGGCCGCCGTGCATCTGAATACGGATTTCCTGGTCCACCCTGCCGCGCCATTCGAACAACATGCGCTCGCCGCCACGCTGAGCACTCAACGGCGCAGACACTGCCAACATCGCAACAGGTACCGCGGTCATTCCCGCTGCCTTGAGCAGGCTGCTGACAAATCTCCGTGTCATGTAACTACCTCCTGTAGGCACATCTCTACATCTCGTTCTCTACACCCTTCCACGACATTAGACGCATGTATGGTCGTCTTGTTAAGCGTCATGTTGCGCATCAGATCGAAGCTGTCATGTAGCTGTCAGATAGCTGATATCTAGCTGACATTGCGTGCCAGGCTCGCCGTTGATCACGCCGCCGTTCCAACCGGTAGACACAACATGGCACACAAACCGCATTGCACGAGTATTACCTGCCCAACGGGCATCGCGCCCGATGCACACCGAACTGTCGTCTAACAGTGCAAGCACTAGAGAGGATCACGCACATGCGCAAACCCATGGTCGGTCATTCGATCAGGTCGTACTTCAAATCAGCTGGAATGCTCGTCGCACTCGTCACACTCGCTGCGTGCGCCGATAGTACGGGGCCATCGACGCAAATTGCCGGGGGCTATTACGATCTCTCCACTGTGAACGCGATCGGGCTTCCCTACAGTTACTCGACTGGCTCGGTAACGGTCACGATTGACAGCGACATCTATACTCTCCAGAACAATGGCAACTACGCCGAGCTCATAAATGAGACAGTCTCCAACGGCTACTCGACGTCACAGACGTCCGACCAGGAGTCCGGCACCTGGCGTCAGAACGGTAACGCCGTCGTCTTCTATCCAAGCTACAGCACACAAGGAAATACATCGCAGTACACGGGCTCCCTCACGAGCGGCGGCACGCTCAGCCACAGTTCGCTAACTTTCTCATATAACGGAGTCGTGTGGGTTTACAATCACACGTGACGCTACCGAACCATTCTGGCAATCAGGTGATATGAAATGGACACATCAAAGAAATTCGTGAAGCCAAGTGACGAGGAACTGAAGAAGCGGCTTTCACATCAGCAGTACCGAGTTACGCAGCACGAAGCTACGGAAGCTCCATTCACAAACGAATACAACGACAATCATGAGCCCGGCCTCTACGTCGATGTAGTTTCCGGCGAACCCCTCTTCAGCTCACTCGACAAGTTCGACGCGCACTGCGGCTGGCCCAGCTTCACCAAGCCACTCGAGTCGGATAATGTCACGACACGTACCGATCACAAACTCGGAATGCCAAGAACCGAAGTTCGGTCTGCGCAAGCCGACTCACACCTCGGCCACGTGTTCGACGATGGCCCTGGCCCGACCGGTCTGCGTTACTGCATGAATTCCGCTGCGATGCGGTTCGTACCGATCGATCAAATGGAAGCCGAAGGGTACGGCGACCTGCTCAGTCTGTTCGGGAAGGAAAAGAGCAAGTAGCATTCGCGACAGAGAATCGAACCCAGGCTTTCCCGATGAAGTGATTGATTGCACGGCGCGGGTCGCCGGGCTTGATTTGACTGGTCCATGACGCACCCCACTGTAGCTCTGCTTCTCCTCTTGTTCCTCCTCATCGTTCTGCCAGTGTGGGGCTGGCTGGACATGAAGAAGCTCAAGCGCGACAATGTGCCAGCCGCGCTCACGCAGAGCTATCTCATTACAGTCACAGCAATGTGGCTCCTGGCGGCGCTCTCGGCGTTCCTCGTTCCGGCACACATACTGTGGCGACCACCCCAAGGTCTCGCCGCCGGCATGAAGCTCGATGGCGTACCGATACCGGTCGTCCTCGGCGTCGCGGTGGGACTCGTCATCGGCATGATCGCGCCAGTCATCATTGCTCGACGCCATCCGGGCTCGATCGAGAAACAGCTCGAACCGATTCGGTTTCTGCTACCAGCAACCAGAGCCCAGCGGTGGATCTTCGTGCTGGTATGTCTCACCGCTGGCGTCGCGGAAGAGTGGATCTATCGCGGTTTTGTGCTTCACTTTCTGGTCGCCGAGCTCCCCGCACTCAACGGCTGGATCATTGTTGTTGCGGCCGCCGTGTTGTTCGGGATAGCGCACGCATACCAAGGCCGGGCCGGCACGATACTCACGGGGATAATCGGTATCGTGTTCAGCCTGTTCTACATCACCACTGGGAATCTCCTGCTATCCATGGTGCTGCACGCGCTGCTCGATCTCAGGATTCTCCTGTTGATTCCTAAAATCGACACAACGACAGGCTGATTGAGTGCGGCAGGCGGACTGCGCCGCGCCGCCGCTTATGCGGCAGGAAGTACCAGCGTGAACGTGCTTCCCTTGCCCAGCTCGCTTCGCACGCGCAGTTCGCCGCCCATTCCGCGCGCGAGGTCTCGGCTTATCGACAGGCCTAGACCGGTCCCCGTAGATGATGTCGTCAGATGCCGACTCACCTGGACAAATGCGTCGAAGATAGCGTCCTGTTTGTCGCGTGGAATCCCGACTCCCGTGTCGGACACGCGCACGAACACAACTCCTTCTGGCGAAGGATCGTCGGAACGTCTGCCGATATCGATCGAGACGGTACCGCCGCTCTCCGTGAACTTGATGGCGTTCGACATGAGATTGAGAAGTATCTGCTGAAGTTTCTCACGATCAGCACGCACCCTGAGATCGTCAGTGACGCGGACTTCGTATTGCAGCCCCTTACCGGTGAGTTGCGGCTCGACCATGGGTGAGATCGTCGCAATCACATCAATGAGTGGCATCTCCTTCAAGTCGTAGTCGATGCGGCCCGCTTCCAGCTTTGCGAAGTTGAGAACGTCATTCACTAGTGACAACAGGTGCTGCTCGCTCCGCTGGATTCGCCGCAATGCTTCGCGCTGAGGCTCAGTGATCGGACCATGCACACCAAGCTCGAGCAGTTGCGCGTACCCGGCGATCGCATTGAGCGGAGTGCGCAACTCGTGACTCATGGTTGCCAGAAATTCACCCTTCACACGATTCGCCGCTTCTGCGTCAGCGCGTGCTGACTCCACATCATGACGTGCTTGCACTTTCTCCGTTACATCGACGCCGTGTACGAATACTCCGGATACTGTGCCATCCG
>JBDTAB010000156.1:0-38067 GCA_039924865.1 Gemmatimonadaceae bacterium
GTACCTGCCTCCCGCGGAGCGTGTGAAGATCTGGTAGCGATCCAGCGGCTTAGGCGCGGTGAAACGTGCCCATTTTGCAACACCTCACGGGCCACGTATGGGTAGGATCGCATCGTCCGGTGGCGTTTGAAGCGTAGGTTAGCCGTCGGTTCACGAGAAAGCATATTTGTGAGCCGACGCCGCATCGTGTGTTTCCAGTTCGGTTGACCGCCCGCCTCGATGCCTCTAGGAATTGGTGAAATGCTCCAACCGCACCGGCGTCGGAATCGTCCATTCGGTGCTCTCTCGCGTAGCTGTCCGACTTGGCGCACGTATTGCCCCTATTAGTCTCCAGTTAGTCACTTCACTAGAGGAGAAGGCCAAATGCCGGCCAAGAAAGCAGCGTTGTTCGAGACGATTCCCAATGGCACCGATGTGACCTGGCACTACCGTAGCGCCATCGGCCACGGCACGGTCACCGGCGTCCACAAGCTCGGTACAACTGCTGACAACACGATGTATTCAGTTCAGCAGCATGATCACCACCCGGGAGAGCCGGCGATCGTGCATCACTCGGGCAAGGCGCTGAGTCGCGTTCGGGGTTAGAGCGAACACGCTACTGGAATGCGGCGAAACCGGGGTCGCAACAGCGAAGGACTGGTTTGCTGCCATCGGTGCGATTATTGCACCTGTAACCACCGTGATCCACCTTGACGGATGAATCTGGTGATGCGCCGCGTGGCCTTCCAACTCATCCGTAGCCAGCTGCTTTGAGAGTACGGTGACTGCTGACGAAGTCCTGCTGAATGAGATCGAACGCAACGCGTTCGGGTATTTCCGCGAGACGGTAAACCCAACGAATGGCCTTGTCCCTGATACATCGCGCGAAGGTTCGCCATGCAGCATCGCGGTGGTCGGCTTTGCGCTTACTTCTTATGTCGTTGCCGTCGACCGCGGCTGGATGAAGCGCGATGAAGCGGTGGCCCTCATTCTCGCCACGTTGCGTTTCTTCCGCGACAGCGATCAGAACGGAGGGTCGGACGCAACCGGGTACAAGGGCTTCTACTACCACTTCCTGGACATGCATTCGGGACTGCGTGCGTGGCGCTCCGAGCTTTCGATAATCGACACTACGCTACTCATTGCCGGCGTACTGATCGTACGCGATTACTTCGATGCGAACTCTGCGTCCGAAGTCGAACTGCGCGAGATAGCCGACGAACTGTATCGGAGAGTCGACTGGCATTGGTCCCAGAACGAAGGCACGACGATCGCACTGGGTTGGAAACCGGAGAGTGGTTTCATGCACTACGGATGGGAAGGTTACAGCGAAGGTACCGCACTCTATGTGCTTGCGGCCGGCTCTCCGACGCATCCGATAACCAGAGATGCGTACGAAGGATGGACCGTTTCCTACCAGTGGGAGAACCTCTACGGCAATGACTTTCTGTACGCGGGCCCGCTCTTTATCTATCAGTTTTCGCAAGCATGGCTCGACATGCGCGGAATTCGAGATCCGTTCATGCGCGACAAGCGCAGTGACTATTTTGAAAACGCGCGCCGTGCAGTACTTGTTCAGCGCGAATACGCACGGCGTAATCCGCGTGGGTTCGTAGGCTATGGCGAAAACTGCTGGGGGCTTACAGCGTGTGACGGGCCTGACAATAACGCAGCCGGCGAGGCCCGGGGGCACAGTTTCTTCGGCTACGCAGCGCGCGGAGTACCGTATGGGCCAGATGATGGAACGATCGCCGGCTGGGCACCGCTTGCGTCCCTGCCATTTGCGCCGGAAGCGGTTATCGCCGCGACGCGTACGATGTATCAACGCTATCCGGAGATGCGCCCGGGCGGGCGATATGCGAGCAGTTTCAATCCCGGCCTTCTCGGCGCCGACGGCAAGTGCTGGGTATCGGCCGGCCATTACGGGCTCGATCAAGGGATCGTGCTGATGATGATCGAGAACTACCGCAGCGGACTGATTTGGCGCCTGACGCGCAATTGCAACTACGTCGTTGACGGGCTCCGCTCGATCGGCTTCCGCGACGGCTGGCTGTCGCGAGACCAGGGCCAACAGGATGAGGGCGATGACAAGCGCTGATCAGCATGCGTTTGCAACAGCAGACGCCGCCACGGAGCAGGAACGGATGCACTACGTGCGTCCGCCCGACTGGCACAATCCGTCGCCGGCGTCATTGTACGATCTTGTAGTTCTCGGCGCGGGCACGGCTGGGTTGTTCGCGGCAAAGATGGCTGCGGCACGCGGAAAAAAGGTGGCTATCGTCGAGCGCCACCTGCTCGGCGG
The DNA here is from genome assembly GCA_039924865.1 of Gemmatimonadaceae bacterium. Classification (GTDB taxonomy): domain Bacteria; phylum Gemmatimonadota; class Gemmatimonadetes; order Gemmatimonadales; family Gemmatimonadaceae; genus Fen-1247. Next base: position 2,282 of record JBDTAB010000156.1, read on the forward strand.
CACGTGCCTCAACATCGGCTGCCTCCCGTCGAAGACCATAATTCGTACATCGCGCGCGTACGGCGATATGCGTGACGGCGCACAATTCGGCGCCGAAGTACCGCACGACGTCACTGTCGATTTCCCCGCTGCGATGCGCCGCGTTCGGCGTATTCGCGCACGGGTGAGTCAATTCGACTCCGTGCGGGGTCTTGAGGCTGCGGGAATCGACACATTCTTTGGCGACGGTCGTTTCGTTGGAAGCGATGCTCTCACGGTAAATGGTGCGACGCTCCGATTCACGAGAGCCGTAATCGCAACCGGTGCGCATCCATCGACACCAACGATTCCAGGGCTCGCCGAGGCGGGGTACATCACGAACGAGAATGCGTTCGAGCTCACCGAAGCGCCGCGCCGACTGCTGGTTATCGGTGGCGGACCCCTTGGGTGCGAAATGGCTCAGGCCTTCTGTCGGCTCGGAGTCGAGACCACGATCGTTCAGAACTGGCCACTCTTCCTTCCACGCGAGGAGCGCGACGCAGCGCAATTGTTATCTGACGCTTTCGCAAGGGACGGTATCCGTATACGCCTCGACACGAACGTGGAGAGTGTGCGAATCGATGGTGGTGAGACACTGGTCGACCTCGTTCATGATGACTACCGGAACACCATCGCGGTCGACGCGATCCTCACGGGCGTTGGTCGCACACCGAATGTTGGCGATCTTGACCTGGAGGCGGCCGGTGTGGCGTACGACGATTCACACGGGGTTCACGTTGATGATTTCCTGTGTACGGCCAATTCCCGGATATTTGCCGCGGGTGATGTGTGTCTCGAACGTAAATTCAATGCTACCGCCGAGGCGTCTGCGCGCATCGCCGTCGCGAATGCGCTATTCGATGAACATCGGCGCCTGAGTGCGTTGATCATTCCGTGGTGCACGTACACTGATCCCGAGATCGCACATGTCGGCATGTACGTACGTGAAGCGCGGGAGCAGGGCATTTCTGTGAAGACGTTCACCATACCGCTGCACGAGGTGGATCGCGCGATCGCCGACGGCGAGGAAGGGGGCTTCGTAAAGATTCACGTCAGAGAACGCACGGACGAGATTATTGGAGCCACAATCGTCGCAACTCACGCCGGAGAGATGATAAGCGAGATCACGCTGGCCATGGTCGCCGGAGTTGGTCTTCGAACGCTGGCGAATGTCATCCATCCATACCCAACGCAGGCGGAAGCAATCCGGCAGGCTGCCGAGGCTTATGAACTCAGCCAGGCCTCATCGCCCGCGCTAGAGTAGATATCATTCGAGCTCAGCGGCCGGCGTGAATAGACTATTGCTGCCACCTCACAGGCGGAGCATGCTGATATTTGCTGCGGTGGAGTGCGGTGGAGTGCGGTGGAGTGCGGTGGAGTGGAGTGGGGTGGGGGACGGGCAGAGCAGTTCTACGGACCATCATGAGGAGCGTATGGACGCTACAGACGCGGGTTCAGATTCGGGAATCAATGCACGTCAGAGTCCTTTCTACGATTGGCTGGACAATGCCAGGATTCGAGAACTCGTTCGGATGAGTCTTGATGTTTCTCCGGGTGAGCGGCTGGTGTTGATCAAAGGGCTTGTTCCGGGGTTGGTCGAAGCGATGGGACTCACGAAATTCGAGGAATTTCTCTCTGAGGTCGCGGTCAAGGCGCACCGTTATCAGGAAGCCGCCGACCATCCGGGCAAGGGCCGGACGTTCCGTGCGGTAGCGGGCGAAAAGCTTGGCGGACCGATCCCGGGCGGGCATGATCACATCCCCGTACCGCGCAACCCCAGCATGCGCGGGGCACGCGAAGCCGAACGCATAATTGAAGGAGAACTCTGGCTGCGCGCGCAGCGGGCTCCGGAAGCAGGCAGTGAAGCCTGAAATCGCTGTCGGAAGCGACGGTGAGAGTCCAAGAGGACCACTAGACGCACGATTGTGTCGATGGCACGGTGCTCGCAGCATTTGCTTATGGGCGATGTTTGTAGCGACGTAAAAAGCGCGCGATCCAGCAAGTGGGCAGGGCGATTCAATCTGCCGGGTTGGTCGAGGAATCCCGGGCGTCGGCACCACCGTAAATGCGAAATCCGTGCTCGACGGCCGGTCCGGTGGTCTGCTACATCGCCATTGGGCGCATAGCGCCGTATTCGGCGTGACTCGCTCAAGGCCAACAAATACACGAGAGGGTGTTGCATGACCGAATCAATATTCGACAACGGAGCCAGGGTGAAGACGGACAGATCGATGAATCGACGGACGATCGCGGCGTGGGTGCGCGGATCGGTCGCAATTGCAGCAGTATTCGCACTCGCGGCGTGCGGCAAGAAGGATGATTCAGCTGCGGTTTCGGACACTACAGCTATGGCGGCACCCGCCGATACCGCAGCAGCCGCTGGTTCGACTGCGGCGAGCGCGACTGCCGCGACGAGCGGTGTCGCTGCGGCGCCGATCACCGGCAAGACTATTGACGTCAAGATGATTGGCGATGCAAAGGGTTACCGGTTTGAGCCGGCCAAGTTCACCATCAAGGTCGGTGACGGCGTGCGGTTCACAAACGTGACTGGCGGGCCGCACGACGCTTCGTTCTGGGCGGACAGTATCCCGGCTGGAACGGCGACACAGCTGCAGGCGAACATGCCGAACACGATGCAACCTCTGGTCGGTCCGCTGCTTGTTACGCCGAACGAACAGTACACGATTTCGTTTGCTGGGCTAAAGCCGGGCGTCTATCACTTTTACTGCACCCCGCATCTAGCGCTGGGTATGGTGGGAACCATCACCGTCCAGTAATTCCCGATGTGCCATGCTGACCGCGCTCCATGTGAGTCGCGGTCAGCGTACATGGCGCTCAGCGCGCGTAGGGTTTGCGCAAACAGCTTGCAGTCACACGCAGTACGAGACTCGTAATCTCCCAACCAAAGTCGACCAGCCCACTATGTTCCTGTGCCCGGTCCCGCACGGTTGCGTCTCAGGTCGCACTTCCGTTCGCGGCCCGAATGTCGTCAACCCTGGGCGCTGGAATGGTCGATGCCAGTGGTGATTTCACCGAAAGTGTGCGGGATGCGCTCGCTTGGCGAGGTGTCAGCTCGAAAGCCTGGTGAGTGCCGAACCCTTGTGCATCGCGATATGATCTGACTTGTCGCTCTTGATCTCGTATTGTGGTTCCTCCTTGCTCGCGTGCACCGTATAGCCCTTGAATTCGATTTCCGACGTAACGACCTTTTTGATCGTGCCGTGGACGCGACCCGCTTCCGAGTTCCAACTCACGTGGTCACCGACCTTGAAATGCTTTTCTGACATGGCTTCTCCTCCTGCCCAATCGATGAGCGAACGACTGTTGGCTGACGTTTGCGAATGCTGCTTCCTGCACAGCGCCGTGCGGCCTACGCGCACCGCCGTTGTCGCCATACGTCCGATGCATCGGCGGTGCCATCTGAAGCACACGAATGGCTTCACATCGTAAACCCGCCGCAGCGAAAAGTCGCCTGCACCGATATGCTATAGCCGTTGATTCTTCCTACCGTCTGGATCTCACGGTCAGCGTTTTGCGGCGTTTGGCGTCCAATGTCGTCGATCTGCTGACACCAGACGGGACGTACATGCGCGCCCTCCCCGGGCCACGTGGTCCGATCGTTCTGCGAGTTGCTCAGAACCACCGCGAGCATGTACTTGAGGCGACCGTTGACGGGGAGGGTGTTCCCGAGCATGATATCAAGCTGCAGTTGCGGCGCCTTCTAGGCGTGGATTCCGATGTGGCTGGATTCACGCACGCGGCATTGCACATACCGTGGCTGGCCCCACTGGTAGAGCGGATGCGTGGTGTGCGTCCGCCGCGCTACGCAACACTGTGGGAGGGATGCACTAATTCGATCGTGTTTCAGCAGGTCAGCCTGCGGGCGGCTAGCACCATCACGCAACGTCTGATTCGCGAACTTGGCGAACCCGTCGTGACCGACGATGTACCGGTACCGTTTTATGTCTTCCCGGGGCCGGACCGATTTGCGGCTGCGTCGGACAAAATGCTGAGAGCAGCAGGGCTGAGCGGCGCGAAGGTAGCGGCCCTCCGTGGCGTCGCCGACGCTATTACGACGGGCGCCCTGAGCGAAACCGCGCTGGAACAGATGGTGAGCTCGGATGCGGCTCTCGTGCTCCGTCAGTTCAAGGGAATTGGCCCCTGGACGGCAGCCGTGATCCTCCTCCGCGGGCTCGGCCGCCTTGACGTATTCCCAGCCAATGACACCAGCATCGCGAGCAACATGGCACTTGTAGCTGGCGGGGACCCGATTGACCCGAAACGCACCCTCGCGCTGCTCGGTTCCGAGCGCGGAATGCTGTATTTCTACCTTCTGCTCGCCCGCCTCGAATCGCGGGACGAAATCGGTAAACCCTCGTTCTGAGCGTTCGTTCCGACCCATTATCCGACGCTGTCTCGGCCGGCCGGGCGGTCAGCCGGCCCGCCCGTGTCGGGGACCGGCAGCGACCCGATCCGAGGTTCCGGGGCCCGCGGCGCCGGTGGGTGTGGTTCTTGCCATAGATCTAATCGGCCACAGGTGCGTCGGCGTACGCCGCCGAGTTTCCTGGCGCCGATTCGGTGTCGTTCCCCCAAGGAGGTAGTATGATAGGTTGGATGCGGGTTTTCCCGTCCCGGTATGTGTCGCTTTCAGCGGCAGCTGTACTCGGTGTAATGGTCACTGCGTGCAAGGCGAAGGAACCGGCGGTCACTGATACAACAGCGGCAGCCATGAGCTCTACAATGACGGACACGTCGCGGGCAGCAGCTGCGCCCGCCGCGGCACCACTTACTGACGCAAACATTGCGGCGCTCCTCGACGAGGCGAACATGGCCGACAGCGCGCTCGCTGCGGCGGCGCTCCCCAACCTCACGAGTTCTGGGGCGAAGGACTTCGCTAAACTGATGATGGGTGAACACCACGCATTGCGTGTGCAGGGTGCCAACATTTTCAAAGCGCAGAACATCACGCTCGAGCTCCCGAACCCTGACCCGTTCAAGGCAGCGGTCGAGGGCGAGACCACTGCGCTTAGCTCCATGACGAAGGGAGCCGCGTATGACTCGACGTACATCGCGCAAGAAATCGGGATTCACGAAGCGGTCATCGGTTGGGCTGGTACGGTCACGCCGCAGAACGCAGCCCTTCAGGGGTATTTGAAGGCTGCCGGACCGGCACTTCAGAAACATCTTGACAAGGCGAAGGCAGTCATGGCCAAGATGGAACACAAGTAACAAACGTTGTGCTCGGCTCCGCTGCGGTGACGCAGCGGAGCCTTCTTGCGTTATGGTGGTGATGCCGGGGTGGACTGCATTCTCGCGGCCGGCGGTTTAGCAGGTCGCGGAAGGGTCTGCAACTCTGCCGAATGAACTAAGTGTATGGTGCTGCGTGAGCGGTTATCCGCGCGAGTTCCGCATCGGCGCGAGCAGATCCGGTATTTTCTTTGTCTCGGGCGGTCCGGACGCGACTTGTCCATGGTTCAACATGGCGACCAGCACCACACCGCCAATGACGTTTCCGATGATTGCCGGAATCAGAAATCCACCGATCATCGATCCCCAACTCGCTGCACCAGTCACAGCGAGATAGAAGGCCTCTACCGCACCAGCGATGGAGTGCCGGAAACCAAACGCGGCAATCGGCGCGGTCGTGATCCAGATGTACAGTACCTGCGTGCCAGTTGCGCGCGTCGACGAGACGAGCCACGCCATCAGTGCAACGAGCCAGCCACCAAAAATTGCGCGGTAAACGACGACACCAAATCCGTCCGCCGTACCCAGCATCGCGACGTGTGCGAGTGCACGTTGCATGGGTGGCTCGAACAGGACAGTTCTCCCGGCCAGGAAGCCGAATATCAGAGCGCCGATCAGATTCCCCGCAAGTACGATCGTCCACAACCTGAGCACGCGCATGAGGGTCGCTCGATCACGTTTCTCAAGGAACGGTATCACAGGCTCGAGCGTGTTCTCAGTGAATAACTGATTGCGAGCCTGCACCACAAAAATGAATCCCAACGGATAGCCCACCGCGATGGCAGCCGGTGCGTATGCTGGTGGAACCCACAGAGTCAAATAGGAAGCAGCGACGAAACTGAATCCGATTGTGAGACCTGCGGCAAGCGCAGACCACGCCAGGTCGGTCGCTGGCCTTCCCATCTCCTCCTCGGCGACCACTCTGACGTTCTCATGGATTTCTGCCGCGGACAGCCGGGTACCTGCCGCAGGCTTCGTGGTGTCTTGCGCCGGCGCAGGTTCTGGTGCGGCTGATTCGGGTTGCTCAGCTTGGCGACGGCGGTCGAATCCGAGCCGCCTCAAGAAACCACTAGGGGGATTTGATTTTGGCATGCCTGATTGGAAGGGTGCAAGTGACCGCTGGTGCGATGAATCGCAATAATGGAACCGAGCTATCTGGACAGCGTGAGCCCGACATCAATCGGGTTTCAGCTTACTGTCGTGCTCGTCCTTGCTGGCTAACAGTTCGGCGGGATCACTGAACCTGCCATCGCGCAAGTGCACAAGCCTCGCATCAACATCGGCGGCGAGAGGGGAGAAAGCATCATGTCGCATGAGGCCCTGGCGAAGTCGGTCGTTCAGTTCCGACTTTTCGACCATCAGCAAATGCCCGACGGCTTCCGTCGCTGCTTCGTCACTGAGCGACTGTCGCTCACGATGCAATGCCTTCAACTGTTCGCGCGCTCGACTCTCCCGTTCGACATATCGCTGCTTCAGAGAATCGAGCAGGTCTGGAGCGGCCGCGTGCGCGCTCCGCATGCGCTCAATCTCCGTGACTCCTGCGGCAGCAATCTGTAGACGCCCCTGCGCCACATCATACGCCAGCCGGCTGGAGTCAGTGTCCACCAGTCCCAACCAGCGCAGCACCACCGGCATGCTTATTCCCTGAATCAGGATGGATGCGATCGCAACGCCGAAGGTCATCGTGACCAGCAGTGGCCGTTCCGGAAAATCAGGCGGCAGTGCCAGTGCGAGCACCATCGAGAGAGCACCGCGGAGCCCGCCCCATGTAAGTGCAGCGCCCCACGCCACGGGGACACGCTCCGTTGTGCGTTGCAATAACAGAGTGACTCCTAGAATTACCGTCGCTCGCCCTGCTAGAACAGCCACAAATGCGATGGCTATGATAGCCCACGATGCCACGAGAGATAGTGGACTTACCTCGAACCCTATTAGTAGAAATATCACGGAATTGAGCGCGAAGGCGATGTACTCCCAGAAGCTCTGCACCGCAAGCTGTGTGGACGCTGACATCCCAATCCGGCGACCGTAGTTGCCGCAGATCATCCCGGCGGTCACGGTCGCGATGACTCCGGAATAATGCAGTTGTTCGCTGATCACGAATGATCCGTACGCAGCGATCGTCGTGATCGTGATCTCAATCATCGCGTCGTCGACCCGCTCAAACACTCTCGACGCAGCGTATCCGATGACGCCACCGACTATCGCACCACCACCGACGATGGTAGTGAATCGAATGAAGAGGGCACCAGGCGACGTAGCGACCCCAGCGACGAACGCGAGTATCAAGGTGAGGAGCACGATGGACGTGCCATCGTTGAGGAGACTCTCGCCCTCCATCAGGACTCTCAGCCGCGCCGGCGCGTTCAGGTCACGAAACAGGCTCACAACAGCAATTGGATCGGTAGCGGCAACGAGTGCGCCAAACACGAGACCGTACTTCCACGAGAAGGCGGTGTCGAGCCCCAGCAGTTGGATGACCATGGTGGCGATAAAGCCCGTTGCCGCTATTCCGACGATTACACCCGGTACGGCAAGGGAGCTTATGGCGAGCTTGTTCTTCCAGAATTCACGCGCATTGAGATTGAAGGCTGCATGAAAGAGCAGCCCAGGAAGGAACACTGCGAACAGCAGCTCCTTGGTCAGGTGCGGTGCTTCCACGAGATGCAGTCCGCCAAGCGACAGGCCAACGACTACAAGTGCTACCGTGTACGGTACGCGCAGATGCCGCACCAATATCGCCACACCGGTGGCGATGGCGAAGAGGATGATGAAGGAGCTTTCGGCGCTCACCCGGTGCTGTCGCTTTGCGCGTCTAAAACGCGAAGCCCATCATCGGCCAACCCGTCGTTCTCACTCACCGTTTGATTCGGTTGGATGATGTGCAGGTCACGCTGCGGGAAGGGAATGGAGATGTTTGCGGCCTGGAGACCGGTCCATATGGCTTCGTTCAAACTGGAGATGTCGACTCGAGCAAGCCACGGATCGTGCGTCCAGACCGAGACCTCGAAATTAACTGCGGAGTCGCCGAAGCCGGTGAGGAGTATGCGCGAGTCGTGGCTCGGAACGCGTGCCGGAAGTCCGGACGCCGCTGCTTCCAATACGCGCCTGACCTCGGCGAGGTCGGCGCCGTACGACACGCCAACCGACGTCCGAATGCGAAAGAGTGCATCTCGCAACGTGTAATTCGTAACCGTTTTCTGTACGAGCGTCGCGTTCGGAATGATGAGATCCTCGTCATCCCGAGTGCGCGCGACGGTGGCGCGCAGGCCCATTCGAGTTACGCGCACCAGCCGTTGTTCGACCATTAGCACGTCTCCCGGCTTGATAGTTCGCTCGGTGAGCAGGATGATGCCGGACACAAAATTCTCCGCCACATTCTGCATAGCGAACCCAAGCGCGACGGCAAAGAATGCCGTCGCCGCGAACAGGGAACCGAGATTCACTCCGAGCGTCTGAAGGGCGATGCCGACACCCAGGAGCAAGACACAGTACTGAACCAGTCGAGCCGTCACTCCGGCGGTGCCAGCGTCCGTCACGCCGCGGAGCGCAAAGCCGCGGCGCGTCCCACGCTCTGCGAGGCGCGCAGCAAGTACGGTTACCAGGATTACGACGCCGAATAGAATCAGCGCTGCAAGGGTCAGGGTCGTCTTGCCAATCGTGAAAACCGGCACGTCGAAGAAGTGGTCCACTGAGTTGCGGATGTCGGTGTTCATCGCAGTGCACACTGTCGTGCGCCGCAGGCTGGCGCGTACTTGGGAAGTACGCCATCCAACCCAGAACCGTCGGGGGGCGCACTGCTGGCGTCCCCACACCAGATCAAAATGTGACGCTCCTCTTCACGGCCGACTCCCTGTCACGTTCACCGAATCGAGCCACCAACCGCTCGACTCGGTGAGCCCGGCTTGACGAAACTGTATGCGGCTCAAGCAAATCCGGTCTCCGACATACGTGGTGTCACGGTTCGCGTGGCGAAATTCGTCCACGCGCACTTCTACTTGTTCTGCTTCGAACGCGCCGGTGCCTTTCTCTGTTCCTCGTTTGGCACGACGCCAAGTGCGGAGGCGAGATCGATTTGATGGTCCTGCTCCTGTTCCACAATGCCTCTCAGCACTTCGCCGAGCGCATACTCGCCGAGTGCATCCGCCTGTCTGATTCGCTCCCGGTAGTTCTTGATCGTGTCGTCCTCGGCCTCGAGATCCAGCCGCAACATCCCCTCGTTGTCCTTCGATACCTCAATGCGCTTGGGTTCATGAACCGGGTACTCGCCGAAATAATCGAGCTGCCGTGCGATGGCGAGAGCGTGGTCGAGCTCCTGATGCGCGTGCTCGGCGAGTTGGTCGGCGATGTTCATGAACCGCGCGGTGTCCAGCTTCTGACTGAAGATTATGTACTGGATTATCGCCTTGTACTCTCGCGCGATATCGTCCTGCAGGCCCTGGATGAGCTGTTCTCTGGTTACCTGCGCAGGAAGGTTGCTCGGTGCAGTCGCACCAGATTTTTTTATCGCCATTTTAAGATCGCCTTGATGTGGTTGAGTGACTCTTGATTATTACCCATTCCTGAAGCAGGAATCCTGCCGAAAGTCGATGCTGGCCGATCAGTCGACGCCGATGGCAGGGCCTCCAATGAACTGCCGGTGGGGCCGCATTGTGGGGAGCTGCTCGAGGGGCGCCGGTCGGCTATCGAGCGACCGTGCCGGGGGACTATATTTGACGTGCTTCAGCCTTTCCGTTCGTACGTTGGTGCGACGCGCGCCAGACAGCGGCAGAGCTGAACTCAGTTAATAATCTGTAAACCACCGAAACATGACGAAGACTGGAACTCTTGCACCCTTTGAAGGCGACGTGGCCGAGGCGCGCTTCGAAGCGCTCTTTGAGCGCCACAAGCGGCACCTAGGCTGGTTCGCCGTGGTCTTGATACTGATCGGCGGAGGAACCTGGTTCTATCTTCGGTCCGAGTCGATCAAGTCGCAGCGAGCCGAGGCCGCGTTCGAGGCTGCCATGCAGAGTGTCTCGTCGGGCAATCTCCCGCTCGCACAATCAGACCTCAAGGCGGCGGCTACCCGTTACGCGGGCACCAACGGCGGAACGGAAAGCTCGATGGCACTCGCCAAGATCTTGTACCAGCAGGACAAGTTCCAGGAGGGCATCGCTGAATTGAAGGACCCGGCTGGAAGCAAGGGCGATATGCAGTATGAGGCCATGCTTCTGACAGCGGCTGGCTACGAAGGATTGACCAAGTGGTCAGAAGCGGCAAAGGAATACGAGGCCGCAGCTGAGGCCGCAAGATTCCCGGCCGACAAGGCGAACGCCCAGGCGATGGCCGCACGCTCGTATCAGCAGGCGGGTGACAAGGCCGCAGCCGAGAAGATCTGGCAGGCATTGCTCGCTGATGCAAAGAGCGGTTTCGCATCGGAGGCGAAAATTCGCCTCGGCGAACTTCAGGCGGTCCCGGCAAAGGCGTGAGTCCCGAGGTATCGGAGACATCCGATCACATAAAAGGCAGGCCGTCCAAGATCTGATCGGACGGCCTGCCTTGATGTTGGGGTCAGTCCATCTTCGCCAATGCCTCATGCGGCGAGTCAGGCAATCGAGTCTAAAGCGTTATCTGTCAACCGCTTGGACAGCACGCTTAAAGTACCGCGATCGGCAAATCTCGCCATCGCGAAGCTCGACCCGAAGCCGGGACTGCGTTACAGCGCGCGGTCCGACAATTACATCGGAGCAGTTGCTGGCAGCGACGCCGCAAGCAGATCGCGGCAAGTCTCGCGCGGCCGCCGGCGTCGCCACGCGCTCAACGACCGCCGAGAGGGCCGGAGAATCGGCGCGGCGGCGTAGAGTTCGCCTTGGCGCGGCAGCCGCGCCCCATGGGGGCGGCCAAGGCAGCCACGGCCCAGCGTGTGTGAGAGACCACGTGATAAACCCCGGAATCCGGCATGCCGAGTCACGCTGCAAGGCTTAGGCGTGGTGGCCGCCAGTGGAGGCGAAAGTTGGCACGAGCGTGTTGGGCGGTGGTGAACACTCGATCGAGATCTATCAGGAAGCCGCCAGCGGTGCGCCACCATCCCGTTTAGATATGCGTATAATATGTATTATGTAAACTAAGGAATGTGGAAACTGTGGGAAAACCCTACAGGTCGCCGATCCTCCCCTCAAATACCAGCCTCCCCTCGCCTCGGAGTGACGCCCGCCAGTTGCCGTCGGAACCCAGCTCGGAACGAACACCGAGGACCCGCCCGGACGCCGTCTCGAGTTCGGTGTCTGCACCGGCTTCATCCCACATTCGAAGGACGATCGCCGCCGCCGCCGTACCCGTGCCGCAAGCCAGCGTCTCGCCCTCCACGCCGCGCTCATACGTCCGGATTCGCCACGCGCCACCGGGCCCGGTCCGGCTTACAAAATTGACGTTGGCGCCGTGCTCCAGCGACGTATCATGTCGGAGCTGCCTTCCACGGTTGACCACGTCCACCGCGGCGACGTCCGGCACCAGCACTACCACGTGGGGGATTCCAGCGGTCGCGAACCCGAGCCGCTTCTCCGTGCCCTGGGCCGGAATCGCCGCGAGCGCCTCCTGGGCTTCCCTGATGACCGGCAAATCGAACTCGGCGACGCCATCACGGACCCGTGCAGCCAGCACGCCTGCGTCGGTCTCGATACCGAATCCGGACGGATCCACGACCCCCAGCCGTACGCCGAGGGCCGTCGTACACAGCGTGGCATTGCCGCAGAGAGCAGCCACAGACCCGTCCGAGTTGAAATACCTGAGGCCTATGTCCGCCCCCGCCCCTTTGGTGGTCGGCCGCGTCAGAATGACGAGCCCATCGGCGCCGATGCCGGTGCCCCGCGCACAAATTCGGCGAATTGCTTCCGCCGCTTCGAACTCCGTTGCCGACCCGTCTCGGCCGTCGACGAAGACGAAATCGTTGCCCGACCCAGTCATCTTCCAGAAATGCCGGCCCTTCACCATGGAAATCTCCCGCGCAAATGAAACTGGCACCTGCACCGGCCGCCCGGCGCTTGCGAAGCGCTACTCTGAACGCGCCGCCGAAGCTTCACTTCAGTCGGGCGCTGAGATCGGTCTCTCGAACCGTGAGGCCGGCCCTACAGCTTGCCGGTGATCGCCTGCCACCTGAGCCGCCATACCATCCAGATCGCTTCACGCACGATCTGCTTGGACATCTTGCTCTCGCCAAGCGTTCGGTCGTGGAAGACGATCGGAATCTCCTTGATCTTGAAACCGCGCTTCCAGGCCCTGTAGCTCATCTCGATCTGAAACGCGTAACCGTTTGAATGGACAGCAGTTAGGTCGATCGTCTCAAGTACTTTCCGCCTGAATGCCTTGAATCCCCCAGTCGCGTCGAAGACGGGAAGCCGGGTGACAGCGCGGGCGTAGATGTTGGCGAGATAGCTCATGACCAACCGGCCAATCGGCCAGTTGACAACGGTCACGCGCCCGTCCTGGTAGCGAGAGCCAAGGACTATGTCCGCGTCTTCGATAGCGTGCAGAAACTGCGGGATGTGCCTGGGGTCGTGTGAGAAATCGGCATCCATTTCAAACGCGACGTCGTAGTGTCTCTCTATCGCCCACCGGAACCCCGCGAGGTAGGCCGTGCCAAGACCCAGTTTCGACGCGCGTTCGACCAGATGGATCCGTGGATTCTCCGCGGCCATTTCGGAAACCACCTTCCCTGTGCCGTCTGGCGAACCGTCGTCCACGATCAGAACGTCGATTCTGGAATCCTGGTTCAGGATGAGCGGCACGATCCTGGAGACGTTATCTCGTTCGTTGTACGTAGGCACAATCACGAGCACATGTTGAATTGGCGGCCGAGCGTCAGGCAACTTGTCGGCGCTCCAGGACCGTGCCGCCGACCAGCCCTGCCAGGGCGATCAGTATCGCGATCCACGTTATCAACTTGCCCGTTTCGTACGATGAGCTTGTGAACGTAAGGTCTATCTTCCTGGCTCCCGCGGGCAGCTCCACGCCGATCATGCTGTACTGCGCCCGGCCGATTTTGGCGGGCTTGCCGTCAACGGTTGCGCTCCAGCCGGGATAGTAGTTCTCGGCCACCACCAAAGCGGAGCCGACTGGTGCGTCCCGGTCGAGCGTGACTGACATTTTGCCGGGCGCGTACGAATCAAAATGAGCGACGATGCCGGTCGGTGCCGGAAGCGCGGTGACGGCCGGTGCAGCGTCCACCGGTGCCGCCGGATCGAACAGAGCTGCCGTCTGGACGTTGAATCGCGGATCGGTCACGGTGGCCAGGACTGCGTCGTCGGGGGCCTTCACGATTACGGGCGCAACCCAGGCGTACGGCGCTGACTCTGGTAGCTGATACAGGTAGTTGGTCCGGCCGCTCGGGTCATTTGTCGCGGGGCCGGCGACCTGCTTGAGGCCCGGGATCATGGTCGCCAGCTGCGTTCCATTCGTCAGCAGGTACTGCGTCGCGGTGAGCCGCCGGACATTCATACTGGTGAGAATCAGCCGCCGCGAGTCATCATTGGGCCCACCACCTTGCGGGATGTCGACGAGATCGTTGTAACGCGCGATCTCATTCCCGTGATATCCAAGCGGATTGAGCACGCGATGGGTCATGAGCTCGGCGCCGATGTACAGCGCAACATCGAGATTGTCTCTCTGCGTTGCGACTGCGAGCGCCCGTCCCGGCTGCTTGAGGTTGTGCAGATAATCGAGAGCCGCGTCGGATGCGTAGAGCTCGCTCGCGGGCGGCGAGAAGATCCAGTATTGCTTGTTGACGACGAAGAGATCAAGCGCGGTCAGAATGGCGATAATAGCGACCGGCGCGTACCTCCCTGCCCGCTTGCGGATTTCGGCCGCATTCAGCAGGGCCATAGCTGCGACGGCAACAAATACAAGCGACCTGAAGGCACCCACCACTACCGAGGCGCTATTGGCGTCCACCAAGTCGAGGCTTCCTTCCGGGGCGACGCTTCTGGCGAAGTTGGTGAGGCCGCCTGTAAGCGCAAGCACCGCAAACGCACCGGCAAATGCCAGCCACCAGATTACGAAACGGCGAGAAACTTCGCCAGCAAGCGCGCGTTCAACCCCGCGAGCGGCGAACACCGCAATGCCGAGCGTCCCAACGAAGAACACGGAATCCGGCGCGCGGAAGTACTTGGTGCCCGGAATCAGATAGAACGGGATCTTGTAGAAGGGCGTCGCTCCGCCGAGCGCCCAGAGGAGCGCGACGATGACGGTGATCCCCCAGAACCAGAGCTCGCGCGAGCGCCTGTCGGAGCGCATGCCGGTGAGCCCGAGCGACGCGAGGACCAGCACGACCGCTCCCGCGTAGTCTCCCTGATAGTGGATGCCATTGGGCCCCCAGTAATGATTCAGTATCCCGGTGAATTCCGGGAGATAGAAATTGAGGAGTTCCTGTGGATTTTTCGCGTAGGAAGTGGCTCGGTCGTAAGTCCCTATCCCAGAGGCTCGAGGTGACCAGCCGACGTAGCCCCTCACAGGAAGGAACTGGACCGCTCCGATCGCGAGTCCCACGACAACAGCGCCGAGCGCGGCGGCAAGTCTGATGATTGCGAGCCGGCTGTTACCATCCCCATCACGTACGAGCCCCACGGCGAGCACGATCGCGTACGCGCCGGCGGCAAGCAAGGAGTACTCGAGGAGCTGCGGGTGCGGCGAAAGGACATCGAGTCCAACGGCGACCGCGATGGCGCCGAGCGCCCATTTTCTTCCGTCACGAACCCAGGCGAGGACTGCCCAGAGCAAGAGCGGAAATAGAGCCGCCACGAACAATTTTCCATCGTGGCCCGGACTCACGTACGTCGCGATGTGGCCGCTCAGCATGTATGCGAGGCCACCTACCAGAGCGGCCGGAAATCCAAACCGCGCGCGGCGGAGAAAAAGGTAGCTGAAGGCGCCGGCGAGGAAGACGTGGATCATGAAGCCCCACGTCATTGCGACATCGGTGGGCAGCACCATTCGCAGCAGAAACGTGGGATAGAATATGTCGCCGTGCATCGCAGCGATGAACGGCATTCCGCCGAACTGGTACGGGTTCCACAGCGGGAACGATCCGGTTGCCTTGAGCGTGGTCGCAGCGAACTCGCGGAACGCGTACCCCGCGATGTACTGATCGCTATGCGGTCCTACGAGGAACTTGCCCGCGAGCGCTGGCCATCCCAGGGCCATCGTCGCGATGGCGTAGACGAGCGCGGCCCAGAGGCCTGCAAAGCGCGGCTGGTACGCGCTGATCACAGGATCGGCCGTAATGACTTGCTTGGGCGGCTGCGCTGCGCTCATTCAGCTCTGGTTGGCGGTCGAAGGTGACCTGCTGCAAGTGCAAGCAGGCCCGGTATTACTTCCAGGACAGTCAGCCACAGCCGGCTGATTATCGCAACGATAACCGCATCGGCGTGGGTCGTCAGCCCCAGCAGTGGCAGTGCTTCCCATATACCCGCTTCGCGCACGCCAATTCCCGCGGGTGCGATGAGGGTAATGAATCCCACAATATACGCGGCCGTGTATGCGGCAATATAGAGTACGACTCCCCCATGCACAGCGCTGTCGCCAAGTATCGCCAATGCGAATAAGCGGAAGGCTACGCCATAGAGACACCACGCGAAGGCTGTGCCTATGATTGACCACCAGACGGTGCTGGCCGGAATCACTGGTACGCGCATGTCTCGCTTGGTGACGCGGATAGCGAGCCGGACCATGAACGGCAGCCACATGGGAGCCGCGAGGACGCCGATCACGGACACGACGGCGACGACCGCGAAGACTGCGGCGTGGGGCACGAGCCGAGAGGCGAAAAGCAGGACGAGTACCAGTCCCGAGACGAGGTTGAACACGTTGACAATGATCGATGATCCGGCCGCCGCGACGGATGATGCACCGGTCTCGCGTGCCATCACCCCGAGGGCCGCGAGCGACCAGAGGTTGCCGGGTATGTACTTCCCGAGGCTGGCCGCGAACCAAATACGGGCGGCGGTCCACCACGGAAGCTGCGTATCCCACGCTCCCAGCACTCGACGCCACGTTTCGACGAGGACGGCGTACGCGATGAACACGAGCACCGACGCCTCGGCGATGCGGATCCACTGGATGTCCAGGGTGACGATGCGTACGCGAATCATCGCCCATCGTTTGGAGATCGCAATGGCTGCAAACGTGACCACAAGTATCGCGAACACCAGCTGTGCAGTGCGCATCCATTTACTGCGCATTTGCTCTCGTGCTGTCGTGGAGTGCGTCGATATAGATCCGTGAGTAGGTTGCCGCTGCCGC
Organism: Gemmatimonadaceae bacterium; assembly: GCA_039924865.1. Lineage (GTDB taxonomy): Bacteria > Gemmatimonadota > Gemmatimonadetes > Gemmatimonadales > Gemmatimonadaceae > Fen-1247. Next base: position 18,818 of record JBDTAB010000156.1, read on the forward strand.
TGCTGGCGAGAAACGCGCGAGAGCGGATGCGCGTCCGGCGCGGCCGAGTGTTTCCCGTCTGTCCGGGTTGGACACAACACTTTCCACGGCAGCCGCCAGGGCTGCAGTATCGCCCGGCGGAACTAGCAAGCCGGTAACGCCGCTTTCGATTACGTCTGTGAGGCCCCCGGATTCAAATCCGACTGGGGGTGTTTCGGAGAGTTGTGCCTCGGCCGCAACGAGCCCGAGCCCCTCGTCGATGAACGGTGCAACGAGAACGGCTGCGCGGCTGAGAAGTGCCGGCATCTCGGTGTGACGGACGTGCCCGCGCCAAAGGATTCTGTCGCCGACGCCGACGTGATTGGCAAGCGCTACAAGACGAGCGCGATCCGGGCCGTCACCAACGACGTCGAGGATGACACTCCTTCGCATCAAAGCAAGGGCGCGGATCGCGTGTTCGATTCCCTTCTGCGGAACAAGGCGGCCAACAAAGACGGCGCGGTTGCTGTCGCGATCTCCGGCGGGCGCAAAGCGGTCGGCGTCGACGGGCATGGGTGCGACTATCGGATCGCGCTTGCTGTAGAGCGCTGCCTGATCTGCCAGCCAGCGAGATACACACGTGACGCGCGCGGAGCGGCCGAAGACGAATCGAGCAAGCGGTCGTGCCGCCGAGTGTGTTTGCAACAGCCTCAAGTCCGTGCCATGCGATGTCGTTATGAGCGGAATGTTCGCGAGTCGGCTGGGGGCGACGGCCGCCAGTCCATTCGGGAACCACCAGTGTGCGTGTATGAGGTCCGGCTTCCACTCCGAAATCTGCGAGCGGATCGCCAGGCCTTCAGACAGAATGAACGACGCCAGCGCCAATTTTCCGGCCACCGAGCGTGATACATCCTCCGCCATTGTGCCGCTGTACGCAAGTGTCTCGGACGCACGCGGGGCATATCGAAACCGGCGGACCTGAATTCCACTGATGACGCTCGTGGGCTCGAGCCCGGGCGCCGACGGGGCGATTACCCGGACCTGGACGCCGTCCTGTTCCAGCGCCAGCGCCAAGCGCAGAATAAACGAGCCCGCGGCGTCAGTATCGAACCGCGGGAACGAATGCGCCACGAAGAGGGCTTTCACCGCCTCAGCGCTGCGAGTCTTTCTCGCGCACCAGAACTTCTTCCACGCGTCTCCTGAGCTCGGCGATCTCTTCGCGCTGTGCGGCCATCAATTCCGCCAGCAGTCCAGTTGCGAAAAAGACACTTCCCAGCAGCAGGCACACCTCGATGAGTGTAAGAAGCGGCCGGAATCCAACACCCGCGAATATACGGTAGAGTACGGCTGCAATTCCGGTGAGTACTCCAATAAAAAAAAGTACTGCGCCGAGGAGGCCGAACAGGAGCAAGGGCTTGCGCGCGAATCGGAGTTCGAACCAGACAGCGAGCATGTCGATGACACCGACAGGAATCCGGCTGATGCCGAATTTGGATTTGCCGGCCGTTCGCGGGTAAACGGGAATCGGTGTTTCCCCAACCGTAAAGCCGCGATGCGCTGCTACCACGATCATGTATCGATGCCAATCGGGTCGCACCGGGAGCGCGGCCATGACTTCGCGCCGGTATGCCTTTACCGAGTTGAGGTCACGCACTGGTACGTCAAAAAGTCGCCTGCTCAGGCCGTTATAGATTCCCGAGACAAACGCCTTTTCATATTCTCCTTCCTTCCTGCCGGTCATCATGTCGTACTGACCCGCGAGAATTGGCTCGACGAGTTTGGGAATGTCTTCGGGCTTGAACTGAAGGTCGGCGGGATAGAAGACTAGTACTTCACCTTGCGAGTGCAGATAACCGGTGCGGAGTGCGTCCGCGATTCCGCGTCTGCTGCGGTGTCGAACCGAATGCAGAAATGGATACTCGGCTTCAAGTTGTGCGAGCACCGCGGGTGTTGAGTCGACGGACCCATCATCGACAACGATTACTTCGAATTTTCCCGGCTCAGAGGCAAACACTTCTGCCGCTTGTCGCATGAATTCCGGAAGATTATCGGCTTCGTCCTTCGCCGGGACGAGAACGCTGACCCGCGGGATGCTGGGCGCCGCGCCAGCGGTCATACGCGCTTGCGCATTCGCGCCGGAAGCACGCCGAGCTGATCGCGATACTTGGCGACTGTTCGCCGAGCGATCTGCACGCCGGTCTCACGAAGGATGTTGACGATAGCCTGATCGGTGAGTGGATGCTTGGCGTCCTCATCCTCGACGAGCTTCTGCAACTGAGCCTTGATGCCACGGGCCGACACATCCTCGCCGTCTGACGTCGCAAGGCCCGACGAGAAGAAGAACTTGAGTGGAAGCACACCGCGCGGTGTCTGTACGTACTTCTCGTTTGTCACGCGGCTCACCGTCGACTCGTGCATGCTGATTACTTCCGCGACTTCGCGTAGCGTAAGTGGTTTGAGGAACTGCACGCCCTTCTCGAAGAACTCGCGCTGGCGTTCGACGATGTAATTCATCACCTTGAGCATTGTCTGGCGACGCTGCTCGATCGCCTGGATCATCCAGTTGGCAGAGTTGAGTTTGTTGGAAATAAACTCCTTGTTCTCGCCATCGAATTTCTTTTTGTCTCGCGCGATATCCTGGTACGCCTTGCTGAGCTTGAGCCGCGGCAAGTTGGCGTCGTTCAGGAAGATGTGGTAGCTGCCATCGATCTTGTCGACGACGAGGTCAGGGATGATGTAATTGTCGGACCGCGCGCTGTAACGCAGTCCCGGTTTCGGGTCGAGCTTCGCGATCTCGTCGGCCGCTGCCTGCACATCGTTCGCACTTATTCCGAATCGCTTGGAGATTTCACTCCAACGATGATTTATGAGTTCTTCAAAGCAGTCGCGCACCAGGCGATATGGAACCGATTGCTGGAGACCGGCTTCGCGAAGTTGAAGTAACAGACATTCCTTGAGATCACGTGCGGCGACGCCTGGCGGATCCAGCGTTTGAATGACCGCCAGCATGTCCTCTCCTTCTGTATCCGTGTACAGCATCTCATTCGAGATCTCCCGCCCATGCTCATCGGCGGCATGCCGCGCCATGTCGTTGAGTCCGGTAACGATATCGTGAATTGACGTAGCCAGATAACCGTCATCGTTCACGTTGCCGATGAACTCATCGCCAATGAGAGACTGCCGCGGGGTCAATTCGAGTAGCGCGAGCTGGTCGCGCAGGTGATCGCCCAGGTCGCGTGACACGACGGATACAGGCTCGAAGTGCTCGCGATCCTCGCGCTCTTCGCGACGCCCACCCGTGTCAAATCCATCCAGAAGAATCTCTTCCCAATCGATCTCGTCCTTCTCAGGCTTCTCCGGCTCGTCGGTTTGCGCCTCGAGCTCTTCTTCCGTCTCGTCGCCGTCCTCCTCCTCATCATCGTCCACCAGATCCAGGAACGGATTGTTGAGTAGTTCCTGCTTCAAGTGTTGCTGGAGGTCCAGGAGCGGCATGTACAGAAGATCCATCGCCTGATAAAGGCGCGGGTTGATCTTCAGGTCCTGCCGCATCTGGGTGGACTGACTAAGACTTGATCTCATACATGCGCTCCAATGCCGCCACCGGCGAATCGCTCTCGAAGGCGAGCGGTCAGCGTGGGGCCCAAGTAGATCTTTGCAACAGTGTCGTCGAAAACCAAGTCACGAACTGTGCCGGATACCTTCACCTGCCCGTCGAACATGATGTAGGCACGATCCACTATATCCAGCGTCTGTTCGACATTGTGATCGCTTATGAGAACGCCGATGTTCCGCTGCCTCAACCCTGAAACGATGCTCTGGATGTCATGAACCGCGATCGGGTCGACGCCCGCGAACGGTTCATCGAGCATCATGAACTTGGGGTCGGTCACCAGCGCTCGGGTGATTTCGAGGCGTCGCCTCTCACCACCCGAAAGTGCATACGCTTTGCTCTTGCGCAACCGTTTGATGCTCAGCTCGTCCAACAGCCGCTCGAGCCGCTCACTGCGCTCCGCCGCCGAGAGCGGGAGCGTTTCGAGAATCGCCATGATGTTGTCCTCGACTGACAGCTTCCGAAAGATGGACGGCTCCTGTGAAAGGTAGCCAATCCCACGCCGCGAACGCTTGTACATCGGCATTTCGGTGATGTCGACGCCATCCAGCGTAATGCTCCCTTCGAGCGGCTGGATCAGGCCAACTATCATGTAGAACACGGTGGTCTTGCCTGCGCCATTGGGGCCCAGAAGGCCGACGATCTCACCCTGGTTGAGGGCGAGCGCCACGTCGTTCACGACCCTGCGGCGATGGTAAACTTTCACGAGACCGCGTGCTTCGAGCCTGCTCTTTCCGGGAGTGCGGCCCTCCGGTTCCGCCGGGCCTGTGGCGGGCCTCGGAAATTCGCCGGTCTGGCGCAGCATGTCCGCGACCTGTGCCCGGAGCGGCGCGATGTCGCTCCAGAGACTGTCGGCGAGCCGGACCATCGTGTAATCGCCCACGTCACCGGGTGGCAGGACTACGACGCGATCAGCTGCGAGTCTGGGGAGGACCCATGTGGTCAGGTAAGCCCGGACCTCGTCGAGGCTCAGCCGGCCCGCCTCACGCTGCGCGTCCTTCCCTTCCTCTCGCAGCGTCCGCAAATAGTGGTCCCTGTAGCCGATAGCAATGTCGTTGAGAGTCGCTGCACCTGTCTCATTGGCACACCGCACGAGCGCTTCCAGCGCGAGTACGGACGACCTCTCATCACCGGCGGCGTGTGACAGCAACGATGCGATGACGTCCGAGTAGATGGGCGAGGTCATGGCTTGCGTACCGGTGTTTTCGCAGGTGTCTTGGGCGCCGGTCTGGCGGGTGCGCTCGGCGTCGTCGGCTTAGCCGAGCTGTTGGCCGCACCGATCGGTGCCGCTCCGCTATCGCTGCGCTGCGCTTTCGTCGTCGTGTCGATCGCCGCGACGTAAACACCGCTGGCCTTGTCACGAACCCTGACGCTGTCAACGCCACCATTGAGAAACGTGATGTCGATATCCCTGCCTGTCACGTAATTGATGCCCGGCCGATCGTGTTCCGTATCGTTCTTGACGTGATAGTAGGCGCGTGCGCGCGTCTGTGCGAGGATCGTCTTGATGGGGGGCGTATGCGCCGAGTCTGCGCGTCCGACGCTGTCGAACGTCGCGATGAGGGTATCGCCGCGTATCCAGTCGCGATCTTCGGTCTTGATCGCCGTGCTATCCGGAACACCGGTTGCGTACGCGTCTCCGACGGCGCGAATCTGATGGATTCGCTGATGCGGAAGAAGCGCATCGATGGAATCGGCCAGAATGTCGCGGTCCGGTGACGTTGCGCGCGCGCGACCCTTTCCCCATGCCATTGCGCGTTCGAGTTCATTGTTGTGAATGCGCATATCGACAGAATCGGCACGCAGTTGCAGGTCCTGGCTCGTGGCGTGACCGTTCGGGGCCGCCACAACACGGTTGACGAGCCTGTTCGTCGAGAAAACGTCGATGACACCACCGGTGAGTGTAAACGGTCGGCTTCGACGCGCCTCGACAGTCGGTTGCCTCATCAGACGAGCGAGCCCCGATCCCTTGTCGAGGAATGCAGAATCCCCAGTCGCAAAAAGCTGTGGGCGAGTTATTCGCACGTCTCCGCCCGCATATACCAGACTGTCGGCAATGCTGGTAATTCGCTCCGCGACGACGTCAACGGTATCGGTCGGCTTTCCGGTGAGCGTGTCACGATCCACAATGCGAAGTTTGGGACGGCCAGTAGATACCAGGATGGCCTGCGTCCGAATCGGCCGCACCGCGCGGTAATAATCAGCCACCGGTCCACGCATTGTGGTGCCGCTCGCAAGAACCGCGTAAACGTTGCCGTCGGCGCGGATGTGCTCCTCTTCCATCCAGTACGTCATGTGATCGGCGTCGACTTTCGCGCGTGGGTCCGAGTAGTGCACGTTGGCGATCAGGTACATGAGACTGAGGTCGCCGTAGTACTCCGCACTGTCGGAACGCAGCGTGACCGGCTGTCCCTGGCAGTTGCCGACGAAGCCACCGCCAACGTAAACGTTGTACTTGCCGCTCGGCAATTGCACCGAGTTGGAACGTGTCGTGCCGGCGGGCGCACCCTGAAACTGAATGATGCACCTGGTGCCGGGTTGTGCGGCGGTGCGCTGCTGGCCGTGCGCCGCGACGACAGGCACGGCGGCAATTGCGAATGCAGCGGCAATCCCAGCTGACCACACGTAGTGCTTCACTGGCCGGGAATGGTTACGGCACCAGCAGTTCCCGACAGTACCTTGAGAATATGGACGTTCTGAAGATTCGGATCCGATCTGAACCCAACGCCCTGCAGCCGACGGTTTGGCTCAGTGAGCACGAACGCGCTGTCGCTGGATATCTCGTTGCGTGCCTGATCGAACTTGAGCTGCTGGGTCTGGAGCCGTCGCCCGTCTTCGGAATTGACGACGACGTCTCCGAACGCTTCCATCAGCCCGGTTGCGGTGTGATACGTGCCTCGATGCGATGTCAGCACAGCGTTCTTGACACCCACACTCGTGAAGAAGGTCGAATTGACGTGTAGCAGCTCGACGCGAGTGTTGTCATCAAAGAAGTAAGCGGTGTCGGCGAGCAGCTGCGCATGCAGGACACCCTGGTCGGTGAGGTTGAACTTCGCACCGTACATTACCTGGTTGGCAGAATCGGCGAGCGTTGCGCGACCCGATACTGGCGGCCGTTTACTGTCGCTTGTGCAGCCAGTCGCTGCTGTTGCGGTTGTGATCAGAAGAGCGATAATCGTCGCAGCGCGTCGAGAAATCAAGCAACCCCCGCACGCATGAGATCGTGCAGGTGGACGACACCGACAAGCGCACCGTCACGGGACAGAACGGGCAATGCCATGATACCGTACTCCTGCATACGATGCACGGCGGCACTACCAAGTTCCTCCGCGATAGCCACCTTGGGGTTCTCGGTCATGACGTCTGCCACGCGTATGCTGAGGATATCGACGTCGCGCTCCATGAGCCGCGCGAGATCACCAGCGGTCAGAAGCCCAATGACCCGTGCATTCGCATCCATGATCATCACTATGCCGCGGCGTTCCGCCAGCTCCACAATGGCTTCGCGTAACGTCGCTGTGCGCGGTAGCGTTGGCAGCGATTCCGTAATCATTACGTCGCTCACGCGCGTGAGGAGCTTGCGTCCGAGTGCTCCACCGGGATGAATGCGCGCAAAATCCTCGGCGCCAAAGCCCTTTTCTTCCAGGAGTGCGACTGCGATGGCATCGCCAAGCGCGAGCGCAACAGTTGTGCTCGTCGTCGGCGCAAGGCCGTGTGGGCATGCTTCCTGGCTCACCGAAGCGTCCAGCGTCACATCAGAATGAACGGCGAGCGTGGATTCACTGTCACCGGCGATCGCTATCGTCCCGACACCAATTCGCGTGAGATGCTCGAGAAGCGGTAGCAGTTCTTCGGACTCTCCACTCTTGGAAATCAGTATGGCAACGTCAGACGTACTCACGATACCAAGATCACCATGCACGCTGTCCGCGGCGTGCAAGAACACAGCAGGCGTTCCGGTCGATGTCAGTGTTGCCGCGATCTTGCGCCCAACCAAACCAGACTTGCCCACTCCACACACCACTACGCGTCCACTCGACTCGGCTATCATCTGGACGGCACGGACGAACTCTTCTCCGAGGCGCGCAGCCGCCGTTCCAACCGCGTCGGATTCCTGCTGCAATACGCGACGACCGCGCGCAAGGACGTCCGTGTTCAACGACGTACTCGCGCCCACAGGTCTACCATGCGATCAACCAGATCCGGCAAGTCGCCGAGCGGGAGCATGTTGGGTCCGTCACTCGGCGCGTTGTTTGGGGACGGGTGCGTTTCGATGAATACGCCATCTGCACCGGCTGCAACCGCTGCTAGTGCGAGGGTTGGGATGAATTCGCGCGCGCCCCCGCTTGACCCGCCTGCGCCAAGACCTGGGCGCTGGACACTGTGCGTTGCGTCAAATATCACCGGCGCATCGCACGCGGCTTTGAGGCGCGGAAATGAGCGCATGTCCACGACGAGATCGCCGTACCCGAAGAACGTTCCTCTCTCGGTGACTGCCACTTCGTCGCCACCCGCCTCGCGAACCTTGTCCAGTGCACCGCGCATTCCCTCGGGATGCATCCACTGACCCTTCTTTACGTTGACGGGGCGACCTGTTGCTCCGGCGGCGTGAAGAAGGTCTGTCTGGCGGCAGAGGAACGCAGGGATCTGCAGCACGTCCACCTGTCGTGCCACCGCCGCGCATTGCTCAGGCAGGTGAACATCCGTCAGCACCGGCAATCCAGTCGATGCACGCACCCTTCCGAGCGCCGCGATACCGTCGTCCAACCCAGGTCCACGAGCCGCGCCGGCGTTGGACCGGTTCGCCTTGTCAAAACTTGCCTTGTAGATCACGCCGCCGGGAATGCGCTCCTCGATTCTTAGGAGCGCCTCCGCGACTTCCAGATTCAGCGCGTCGTCCTCGAGCACACAGGGGCCCGCGATAAGGAAGAACCTGTCGCGCGGAAAGAGTAAACTCACGATCTCGCTTCTGACTCGTGGCGTACGCTCGCACCACTCGCTGCCTGCGCCACGGTATGCGCAGCGGCATGCTCTGCAGCGGCTGCTATAAACCCGGCAAACAGCGGATGCGGCCGCGTCGGGCGGGATTTGAGTTCGGGGTGGAACTGGCAGCCGAGGTACCACGGGTGCGTTTGCAACTCTATGATCTCCACGAGCGAGCCATCGGGCGAGAGGCCGGAAAGCGTGAGACCGTGCTCAATGAAAGCGTCGCGGTATGTGTTGGATACTTCGTAGCGATGCCGGTGGCGCTCGCTTACTTGTTGCGTGCCGTACATTGCCGCGGCACGCGTGCCTTCGCCAAGTCGACAGGGATACTGCCCCAGACGCATCGTGCCGCCCATGTCAGTAACGTGCGCCTGCGATTCCATGAGCGAAATAACCGCGTTACCACAATCAGGGGCGAATTCGCTCGAGTTGCTGTCATCGAGGCCCATCACGTTGCGCGCAAACTCCACTATCGCCACCTGCATCCCGAGGCAGATGCCGAAGAACGGTAGACCGGCCTCGCGTGCGTAGCGAATCGCTTCTACCATACCATCAACTCCGCGCACGCCGAAACCCCCTGGAACCAGGAGTCCGTCGTATTCGGCGAGCACTTCGCGCGTTTTCTCACGCGAAGTGAATGTGTCGCTCGATATCCAGGAAATGTCGACGCCAACGTTGTTGGCGATGCCGCCGTGAATCAGCGCTTCCTGTACGCTCTTGTAACTGTCAATGAACTCGGTGTACTTGCCGACCACCGCAACCTTCACTCGTGAAGAAGGAGCAATGATGCGCTGCACGAGTTTACGCCACGCAGTGAGGTCCGGTGAACGCTTGCCGAGCAAACCAAGACGATGCATGACGCGTTCGTCGGCACCCTGCTCGTGGAATACAAGCGGGATTTGATAGATCGTCGGAACGTCGCGGCTTTCAACGACTGCACCGAACTCGACGTTGCAGAACAGGGCGATCTTGCGCTTCACGTCGTCCGAGAGAGCGCGTTCGGTTCTGCAGATCAGAATGTCCGGCTGAATTCCCAGCTGCATGAGTTCGCGCACGGAGTGCTGGGTCGGCTTCGTCTTGACTTCTCCCGCTGCAGCGATGAAAGGGACCAGCGTGAGATGGATGAATATCCCGTTCTCCCGGCCGATCTCCTGACGAAACTGTCGCACCGCCTCCAAAAACGGCTGCGATTCGATATCGCCCACGGTGCCACCAATCTCGACGATCACGACATCGTTGTCTGGAGCCAGCCGCTTCATGGCGGCCTTGATCTCGTCGGTAATGTGTGGAATTACCTGGACCGTGGATCCGAGATATTCACCGCGGCGTTCTTTTGTAATCACGTTCAGGTAGATGCGGCCAGTGGTGACGTTATTGGCCTGTGTCAGCGACCTGTCGATGAATCGTTCGTAGTGTCCGAGATCGAGATCCGTCTCTGCTCCGTCGTCGGTCACGAATACTTCGCCGTGTTGGAACGGCGACATCGTGCCCGGATCAACATTCAGGTATGGGTCGAATTTCATCATGGTGACGCGCATACCGCGCTCCACCAGCAACCTTCCAATCGACGCGGCTGCTATTCCCTTTCCGAGCGACGATACGACGCCGCCCGTAACGAAGATGTAGCGTGTCTGTTGCGAGGACTCCATTCTCATTGCCATTATTTCTCTCCCGCCTCGAACGCACACCATCGTGCATTCGCGGCCTGTAAGTCCTCTTCGGTATCGATACCGCATTCCGCGGGCTCGTTCACCACTGCGACACCCATGGCTATTCCGTGCGCCAAGGGCCTCAGTTGTTCCAATCGTTCGATGTCTTCCAGCGGATGAGGCGGAAGCGCCATCCACGTGGCCAGCGCCTCGCGGGTGTACGAATACACGCCTATGTGCTGTAACGTAAGCGGACGCCTCAGTCCGGCGTCAGCGGGCTCTCGGAGGTATGGTATCGGAGCGCGTGAAAAGTACAGCGCACGCCCGTCCAAGGCGGTGACGACCTTTACGACTGATGGACGGTCGAAGATCTCATCGGTCGCGTTGGCTGCGACTGTGCCGAGGGGAAAGTTTCCGCTCCTGACCACGTTTGCAGCGGCACGAATGAAACCGGCTGAGATAAACGGCTCGTCGCCCTGGACGTTCACGAAGACGTCATAATCCGAGAATTCCGGTGAAGCCGCTACTTCGGCCACCCGTGCGGTCCCAGAGGCGCAATTACTGCTCGTCATAACTACGCGCGCGCCGGCTCGGCGAGCTACTGTCGCCACTTCCTCATCGTCCGTGGCCACGATAACGACGTCGGCGATGTCCATCCCCTGCACTCGGCGCCAGACGCGCACCACGAGAGGCTCGCCGGCGAGGTCACGAAGTGGTTTTCGGGGAAGCCTGGTGGCCCCAAGCCGAGCCGGGATCACGACCGCGGTCTTCATTGGGGCACGAAAAATGGGGGCTGGGACGCAACTTTCACGCCACCAAATCTACCATTTAACCGCCAGCGGCGCAAACACGGCGTTTGAGGGCCCGGCGCAACCGCTCGGACTGGATTGATGCAGCCGGGAACATCACGGTCGAAGCGAAAGACCCAGGCCGAAATCGTGCTTGTGGGTCCGCGGATTGAAAACGTAATCGACGGTGATAATGGACGCACCGATCCGGCCACCGATGTTCTGTACCGGCTGGCCGAATCCGCCGATACCTGCGGCGCCAGCGGTAAAGTGGGGCGCTATGTAAGGCGTTCCCACGAGCGGGAGCTCGATGCGAGAGATCGGTATCACGTACAGAGCGTCTATGTAATACAGCCTGTCTCCACCCAGGCTCATCAGGTCAACCGTTGCAAGCGAGCCTGACCCGCCGAGGAAGGCGTACCGCTGGCGCGGCGTGTACGAGTCCGTGGATGTCGTGACCAGATGGGTCCCTATCTCCAGATGCTGCTCAAGGAACGTCGGGATCATGGCCATGCCGGTAACCGTCAGTTGCTGAAAGCTGCCGCCCACAGGGCTCTTCGAAGCGGCCTCCATGAGAACGTCGAGCGTCCCCGACCCAGAGAGGCCGACGTATTCAGCACGGCCGCCCGCGATCATCGATGTTATGTGACCATTGTTGATCTGCGGATTGGGTCGCTCGATACCGTCAACGGTGTCGCGCCGGTTGGTAATACTGAACGGGCCCATGTGGTCACCCGTGCGCCAACCAGTCGACCAGGCGCGCTCGGTCCTCATGCCGACAAAGACGGTGGAGACGTCGATCGGCAGGTGGAGCGCCGATGTGATTTTTGCCTCGCCACGATCGGCGCGGAAATAATTGCGCGCGTCATGGCCCAGTCCGAACGAGACAAGCGAATTCACGAGATTCGACCGAATCCAGCCGTCATTCGTGAACGTGCCTCGCGAGCCACTGATCGATATACCAAGCGTTGAATCGCGCGTGATCTGACCCACGATTGTCAGCGAAGGGTCGATCTTTCCCAGGTGCGATCGGTAGGTCAGTACCGGGTTCGCCACCAGTCGGTCGTCTGGAATCGACAGCGTTGGCCCGAATGGAAGCGACAGACCGTTGATGCGGTCGTACGACGGCAGCTTGTCGAGCGTCAGCGGAAATTCCATCGATACCTGAGCGCCCGCTCGCGGAGCCATCAGGACGATCGCTAAAAGAGCCGCAATCAGGCGAGCTACACCGCGAAGTGTCATTGGGTTATTTGAAGGAAATTACGGAGCAACTGCTTGCCGCCGTCGGTCAACACCGATTCCGGATGAAACTGAACTCCGTAGACGGGATAGATTCGGTGCTTCAACGCATGCACCTCGCTGGTGTCATCGTCACTCCATGCAATTATCTCGAGCTCATCTGGCATGGTTTCGCGTTCGACAGTGAGTGAATGATATCGCATCACTCGGAGCGGGTCAGGCAGTCCGGCAAAAAGGCCGGTGCCCGAGTGCCGGATGTCAGATGTCTTGCCGTGCATCAACCGACCCGCGCGCACGACACGTCCGCCGTAGGCGGCGCCTATCGCCTGTTGCCCAAGACAGACGCCCAGGATCGGAATCGACGCTCCAAGGCCGCGAATCACGTCCAGTGTGATCCCAGCTTCTGCCGGGGTCTTTGGTCCCGGCGAAAGCACTATCCCGCTCGGCTGTGCGCGCGCGATGTCGTCCACGGTGGTTTCGTCATTGCGACGAACCTCAACCGCTGCACCAAGTTCCCCAATGTACTGGACGAGGTTGTACGTGAAGGAGTCGTAGTTATCGATAACGAGGATCATTGGTTCGCAACGTCGGACAGACGCTCTCTCGGATGGAATTGCTTGTGCACTGATCTGAGATACTCGCGGTCAACGTGAGTGTATATCTGTGTCGTCGAAATATCAGCGTGACCGAGCATCTCCTGTACCGCGCGTAAATCAGCTCCGCCTTCCAGCAGGTGCGTTGCGAATGAATGACGAAGCGTATGGGGGGTGACGTGTTTCTGTATGCCGCTAGCCAGTACGTGCTTCCGAAGAATCTTCCACGCGCCCATCCTCGTCATCCGCTCGCCGTGCGAGTTGAGGAAGAGTATTCCTTCGCCGTTTCCCTTCTCGAGCTTCGGACGCAGTTCCCGCAAATAGATCGCCACGGCTCCTACCGCTTTTCGGCCGATGGGAACGAGTCGCTCCTTGGCACCTTTCCCAAAAACACGAACCAGAGACTCGTTCAGCATCAGGTCACGTGTGCCGAGCGTGATCCACTCGCCGACGCGAAGTCCCGCGCCGTATGCGAGCTCGAGCATCGCGCGATCGCGAAATGCGAGAGGCTCGTCGAGGGTTGGGGTTTCTATGAGATGCGCAACTTCTTCGGCCGTGAGTACGTCCGGGAGCTCGCGCCACCGCTTGGGTGTCTCGAGTCGTTCGCTGGGGTCGCGAACGACATGTCCTTCGTTTAGAAGGAATTTGTAGTAAGTGTGGAGCGCAGAGATGTTGCGCCGGATGGATGACGGAGCGAGTCCCAGATCCTTGAGATGATAGATGTACGAGCGCAGCGTAGTCGAGCCAACTTCCTCCGGCGCGTGCGCCCCCTTGGTCAGAGAATAATCAGCGAAGCGCGTGAGATCGCGTCCGTACGCCTCGACAGTGCGTGGAGACGCTCCATCCTCGAGCGTCAGGAAGTCGCTGAACGGACCGAGCCAGAACGAGCGAGCAAGTGTTTCGCGTGTTGTCTCGATCGTCACTGCGGATCGCTCGTAATAGTTGCCACCGCGATGCAGGCGATGCCCTCGGCACGCCCGATCCAGCCCATCCGTTCGTTCGTCTTGCCCTTCACGCTCACGGCGCCGATGCCGATGCCCAGCGCATCAGCCAGCCGTTGCCGCATCGCCGGAACATGCGGGCCGATTCTGGGAAGCTCGGCGATCACGGTGACATCGGCGTTGCAAACTGAGTAACCAAGCTCGCGAACCGACTCCATTGCGGTACGCAGCATTTCGATGGAGTCGCGCCGTTCGTTTGCGCGGTCGGTATCTGGAAAGAGAGCGCCAATGTCGCCAGCTGCCGCGGCACCCAGGATCGCATCGGTGAGCGCATGCGCGATGGCATCCGCATCAGAGTGACCTATGAGCGAAACGTCTGCGGCGATCGTGACGCCGCCGAGGATTATTGGACCGCCGGGCGCGAAGCGATGCGAATCGTAACCGATACCAACGCGCGTGCTCATGCGGTGCTGTAACAGTTGGACTTGCGTCCGTTGCTGGAGATGGTTCGACCGGGCATGGGTACCTCTAACATAAGTCTACGGACCGGCAGAGGTGGATCCGGATGCCACGGAGCGAGGTACCGCACGTGGAACTGCGTTGCTCCGCTATTCCTTGTACCGGCGGATCGCCAGGCATGCGTTGTGTCCACCGAATCCAAAACTGTTGCTTATGGCGGCGCTGACGTCGCGCTTTACCGCGACGTTCGGCGTAAAATTCAGATCCAGCTCCGGATCGGGATGTTCGTAGTTGATTGTTGGCGGAATTATGCCTTCACGAACGACCAGAGTGCAGACTACGAACTCCACCGCGCCGGCGGCGCCGAGCATGTGGCCGGTGGCGGACTTGGTAGAACTGACGTTGATGCTTTTCGCGTACTCTCCGAAGACGGCTTTGATAGCGCGTGTTTCGTTGAGATCGTTGGCTGGCGTCGACGTCCCGTGTGCGTTGATGTACTGCACGTCAGCGGGATTGAGGCCGCCATCGCGCAGCGCGCGCTTCATCGCGCGTTGTGCACCCTCGCCGTCTGGCGCTGGTGCGGTAAGGTGGTAGGCGTCGCCGGTTGCGCCGTAGCCCACGATCTCACCGTAGATTGTCGCGCCGCGTGCCTTGGCGTGCTCAAGCTCCTCGAGAATGACGATGCCGGCACCCTCGCCCATGACGAAACCGTCTCGAGTCGCGTCGAACGGACGCGATGCAGTTGACGGCGAATCGTTACGCTCCGACAACGCCTTCATGTTGGCGAAACCGCCTATCGCCATTGGCGTTACCGTCGCCTCGGCGCCGCCCGTTATCATCACGTCGGCGTCGCCGTACTGGATAGTTCGAAACGCGTCGCCTATGGCGTGGGCAGATGTCGCGCACGCTGACACAGTAGCGTAGTTCGGGCCTTTTGCATTGAAGTGCATGGACACGATCCCCGCCGCGATATCAGCAATGAACATCGGTATGAAAAACGGACTGATCTTGCTCGGCCCGAGTTCGCGATAAACATCATGCTGCTCTTCGAAACTCTTTAGGCCGCCGATTCCGGAGCCAATGATCACACCGATCCTGTCGGGATCGAGGCCGCCCGCGCCAGCTTTCCCGAGACGTGCGTCTGCCATCGCCATCTTTGCGGCAACGACGGCATACTGCGTGTACACGTCCGAGCGCTTGACTTCCTTCCTGTCCATGTACTCGCCGGGATTCAAATCCTTCACCTCCGCGGCGATGCGGACAGGAAACTTCGACGCGTCGAACCTCGTTATCGGCGCCACGCCGGAAGTACCGGCGAGGAGTGCATTCCAAGTCGCCGTCACCGAGTTACCGACGGGCGTAACCGCACCCATTCCGGTGACGACGACCCTACGCGCCATTACGCAGCGACCTTTCCGTTCAGATACGCCAGTGCGTCACCGACTGTGCGGAGCTTCTCCGCGTCTTCGTCGGGGATTTCAATGTTGAATTCCTTTTCGAATTCCATGACGAGTTCGACGATGTCGAGGCTGTCTGCGCCAAGGTCATCGATGAACGATGCGCCGTCTGTGAGCTTCTCTCGTTCCACGCCAAGCTCGTTGGCGATAATGTCCTTAACCTTTTCCGAATTGTCGGCCATGCGGATCCTCGTACAGTTGGGGGGTAACGTTACAATTTAACCCTGCCCATGGGGGGCAGGTAGCCAGCACAGGCCAACGCGGGACGCGTCAGCCTCCACAAAGTCCGGCCAAGCCGGTCGGTTCGGGGGGTACAGGATTCGCCGCCCCCGGTTGGTCAGGTGATACCGCCGTCGACGACCAGGACCTGCCCGGTGATATAGGACGCGAGGTCCGACGCCAGAAACGCGACGGCGCCGGCCACGTCCATGGGAGAGCCCAGGCGCTCGAGCGGTATCTGCGCGGTCATCGCCGAGCGCGCCTCCGGAGTCATGGCCGCGGTCATTTCCGTGTCGATGAATCCGGGTGCAATGGCGTTGGTCAGGATATTACGGGATGCGAGCTCCTTCGCGACCGATTTGGTCAATCCGATAAGACCAGCCTTGCTTGCCGCGTAGTTCACCTGTCCCTTGTTCCCGATCAATCCGACGATGCTCGTGATGTTGATCACTCGTCCCCAGCGGCGCTTCATCATTCCGCGGGTCGCCGCCCGAGTCGCGACAAAGGCGCTGCGCAGGTTGGAATCGATGACCGCATCCCAATCCTCGTCCTTGATTCGCATCATGAGATTGTCGCGAGTCAGGCCTGCGTTGTTCACGAGTATGTCGATTCCGCCGAATGCGGCTTCGACTTCGGAGACGAGCCTGACCACGGCCGTTGGGTCGCTAACGTCCGCGGCGAAGCCTTGTGCCCCTTTGCCGATTTCGCTCGCGACGGCCTGGCTTCGGGCGAGATCCCGTCCGGTAATCGCCACCCGCGCTCCGCAATCCGACAGCGTCTGGGCGATACTGCGCCCGATGCCGCGAGTGCTCCCTGTGACGAGCGCGTTGCGCCCTGAAAGATCGATCTGAATCCCGCTCATCCGAGTGCTCCCGCCAGTTTGTCCAGGTCAGCCGGCGCACCCACGGCCACGGTGTGCGCTCCGGTGATGATTCGCGAAACTAGCCCACAAAGTACGTTTCCGGGGCCGAGTTCGACGTACAGCGAATCGGGGTACGCTGCCGCCATCGCCCGTACTTCGTCGGACCAGCGTACCGGCGACGTCAGCTGACGCAGCAGAAGCGTTCTCGCATCCGCTGCCGATGTGCACGCTTGGGCAGTCACGTTCGAGTAGACCGGAAATTCCGGGTCCGAAAATGGAGTTGCCGCGACCGCGCCGCTGAAGGCGAGTTCAACAGGTTCCATCAGCGGCGAGTGAAATGCTCCGCTCACCGAAAGTCGGAGCGCCCGTTTTGCGCCTGCCGCCTTCGCCAGATCCATTGCGCGCTCCACTCCGGCAACTTCCCCGGACACCACCACCTGTTCATCGGTGTTGTAGTTCGCGGGAACAACGAGACCGGCCTCGCGCGTAGCCTGCTCGCAGATCAAATCGATCGGCGTCGATAGCTGGCCAAGGATCGCCGCCATGGTACCCGGCCGTTCGGACCCAATGTCGTACATGGCTTCGCCGCGGCGGCGAACCAGCTGCGCGCCGTCTTCGAGCGTGACAGACGCGGCTGCATAATGTGCCGTAAGCTCTCCAAGCGAGTGCCCCGCTGCGGCTACGACTCTGTTGGCGAGCAGGTCACGAGCGACCGACCATGCAGCGGCGCCATGCGCGAACAATGCGGGCTGCGCGTTCTTCGTTAACGTGAGTGTATCGGCTGGTCCTTCAAAGCAGACGGTGCTCAGATCGAAGCGAAGCGCCTCGTCCACGCGCCGGAATATTTCACGCGCCGCGGGAAACGCTGCGGCGAGTTCCTTGCCCATGCCAGGTTTCTGTGATCCCTGTCCGGGGAAAAGCAGAATGACATTCATCGTGTGCGGTTCGCGTCTGCGCTAGAGACGAATGATGGCGGACGCCCATGTGAAGCCGGCGCCGAATGCCACCATCATCACCGTCGATCCAGGTCCAACGATCTTCTTCTCAAGCACTTCATCGAGAGCGATCGGAATAGATGCGGATGATGTGTTGCCGAATCTGTCCACGTTCACGTACACCTTGCTCATCGGAATGCTAGCGTGCTTGGCTGTCGCCTCGATGATGCGGGTGTTGGCCTGGTGTGGAATGAGCAGGTCGATGTCGGATCCAGCAAGCTTCGCTGAATCCAGCGCACGGTCCGCCGCTTCGCTCATCTCACGCACTGCGTGCTTGAACACCTCTCGGCCTGCCATCTTTACGAGGTGGCTGCGCGCTTCGACAATCTCCTTCGTCATCGGATGCGCAGCGCCACCATCGGGCCGATACAACAGGTCTGCAAGGCTACCATCGCTGCGCATGAACGTGGAGAGAATGCCAGCCTTCTCACCACCCTTGTTGCGCTGAACGATTACTGCCCCCGCCCCATCGCCAAACAGCACGCACGTTGAGCGGTCGGTCCAGTCTATAATGGAACTCATCTTCTCCGCACCCACAACGAGTGCAGTATCGATGGCGCCCGACGCGATCATTCCCTCGGCGATGGAGATCGCGTAAAGCCAACCGGAACACGCTGCGGACACATCGAACGCTGCTGCGCGCGTCGCGCCGAGTTCCGCCTGGAGATCGACTGCGGTGGCAGGAAGCAATCTGTCCGGTGTCGCGGTGCTGAGGATGATCACGTCGAGCTCGCCGGCGGCGACACCCGCCTTGCTCATCGCTGATCGTGACGCTGTCGCGGCCATCCAGCAGGTTGTCTCGGACTCGGAGGCGATCCGACGCTCATGGATGCCGGTGCGCTCCATGATCCATTCGTCAGAAGTCTCGATGCCGATCGAAGCGAAGTCCTCGTTCGTGAAGATCTTTGACGGAAGACCGCGGCCAGTGCCTGTGATTCGCGCAACTGTGGGAATCATGAGGCGATCGCCGGCTGATGGTTCTGCTCGGACGCCGCGAGGCGCTCGCCCATTAAATCGTTCATCCTGCTCTCCACTGCGCGTACGCCGACCTTTACCGCATTCATGATGGCGCGCGGCGATGACTTGCCATGTGAGATTATGCTTACTCCGCGCACGCCCAATAGCGGCGCGCCGCCATGCTCCGAATAGTCGAGCTGGGCCAGCGCTCGCGCGAGTGTTGCGGGGTCGATGCCCGCGGACTTCTTGATGAGTCCGACGATCATCGGCGTGACGGCTTCGTAGAATTTGAGCACGACATTGCCGACAAAGCCGTCGCATACGACGACGTCGAGCGGGCCGGCATCGGTTCCGCCAGCCGGAAGGTCGCGTCCCTCCACGTTGCCCAGGAACTTGAAATCAGCTGCGGCAAACAACCCGTTTGCCTCCTTCACCACCGCGTTTCCTTTTTCCGGCTCCTCGCCAATACTGAGGAGTCCGATGGCCGGGTTCTCTCGGCCCAGTATGCACTGGGCGTAGACGCCCCCGAGCCAGGCG
>JBDTAB010000157.1:0-6422 GCA_039924865.1 Gemmatimonadaceae bacterium
CGCATTCTCGCAATGCTCATACCGATTGACGCGATGGATTGGCAGGCGGAATACGATCAGCTTCGCGTTGAAGTCGCCAAGTACAGCGTGGAACTCGCCGCGAAGCCGTTCTGCGTGGTCTTCACCAAGCTCGACCTCATGGGCGAAGATTACGTGCCACCAATCGAAGCACCCGGTGCGTTCGGGATCTTCTCCATAAGTGCAGCGAATCGCGATGGACTTTCGCCGCTGCTCGCGGCGTGGTGGACGGAACTGCTCAGACTCAAGGAAGAGGCAGCGCGACCAGCAGCAGAGAACGCGCTTCTCCCCTGATCTTGAGCAGGCAATTCTTTACAGTCCGGCCCGATTCGCCGGATTGGCCCGAGGATCTCGCGACGATTCCGTCGCCCCCGAAACAGCTGCATTGCACGGGCGACATTTCGATACTCGCTCGTCCGTGCGTTGCGATTGTGGGCAGCCGCAATCATTCGCCCTACGGTGCGCGCATCGCACGCGATCTTGCGACTGCACTCGCATCCGCGGGCGCCTGCATTGTGAGTGGCATGGCATACGGAATCGACGCTGTCGCGCATCGCGCAGCCCTCGACGCCGGAGGACTTACGGCTGCAGTGCTCGGCACCGGGATCGACGTGGTCTATCCGCGCGGCAATCAGCGGTTGTACAACGACATCGCGGATCAGGGTGTAGTGATTTCCGAATTCAAACCCGGCACGGTTGGATTCAACGGATGCTTTCCCCGTCGCAATCGCATAATCGCCGGATTGTCGAGGCTCACCATCGTAATCGAGGCGGGTGAGAAGAGCGGGTCGCTCATCACGGCGACCTGTGCCGCGGAATTCGGGCGCAATGTCGCCGCAGTTCCGGGTGAGATCGACTCGCCGCAGAGCAAGGGCTCCAACCAGCTTCTTCGTGATGGTGCGCACGTGATCGCGAGCATCGACGATGCACTCGCGTTGGCCAGCCTCGTGTCGTCATCGCAAGCGCGGGCTCTTCCGCCACTTGGACCCGACGAAGCCACGGTCTGGGACGCTGTCGCGCAGTACGCGGCTGCGAGTGCGGATGAGATCATCACGCGCACCGGATGGCCCGCGGGCCGAGCGCTGGCGGCACTCACGCAACTAGAGATCCAGGGTTTGCTCGAGTGCTCGGCTGGTGGAGTGATCGCAAGGAAATGACGGCGCATTTCGTCAACCACCTCTACATTCACGTTCCGTTTTGTGCGCGACGATGTTCGTATTGCGACTTTTCGATATCCGTTCGTGAGAACACGCCGGTAGCCAGCTACGTCGAGTCATTGGAACTCGAACTCGCGCGGCTGGATACCAGCGCCTGGGCGCTCGATACCGTGTACCTCGGTGGCGGAACTCCGTCTAGGCTCGGGACCGCTGTCGCAGATGTCCTACGCCTCGTTCGTCGTCGGGCGGCCGCGATCGCACCAGATGCAGAGATAACGATCGAGGCAAACCCCGATGACGTAACTCCGGAAAACGCGGAGGCATGGGCCACTGCCGGAGTCAACCGCATCTCGCTGGGCGCGCAGTCGTTCAATCCCAACGTCCTCGAGTGGATGCACCGCACACATTCCGCGGATCAGATCCACGCGGCGTACGGAATTCTTCGATCGGCTGGTTTCGCGAACATCTCGCTCGACCTGATCTTCGCTCTTCCACAATTTCTGGAACGTGACTGGGAGGCCGATCTCGATCGCGCGCTCGAACTGGCGCCCGAACATGTCTCCCTCTACGGCCTCACCGTCGAAGCGCACACGCCTCTCGCCAGATGGCGCGATCGGGGCGAGGTGAGCGAGGCAACCGAGGAGAAGTACGAAGCCGACTTCATGCTTGCCCACAGTCGCCTGGAGCTCGCGGGTTACGAGCACTACGAGGTTTCCAACTTCGCGCGGCCGGGTCGTCGATCCAGGCACAATTCCTCGTACTGGACAGGCGTGCCGTACGCAGCGTTAGGGCCCTCAGCTCACTCGTTCGACGGCGCGCACCGGAGCTGGAACGTCGCCGCGTATGCAGATTGGGAGAGGCGGCTCCGGTCTGGCGAGAGCGTAGTCGCCGAGACCGAAACGCTGACAGTAGAGAACCGTGAGTCCGAGCGGGTGTATCTAGGATTGCGCACTATTGATGGTCTCCGCGCGAACGATGCGGAAATCCTGGTGGCTCGTCCTTGGCTCGAAGCGGGGTGGGCAGAGGTCAGGAATCGAACGATCGTTCTTACTTCAACGGGCTTTCTCCGCCTGGACTCGCTAGCCGCGTCCTTGACACTCGCCGGAAGTCGTTGATACTATTGCACTTATGGCACTTGCTGAACTGAACGACCGAGAGCGCATGGTGCTCGAGGCCGTAATCCAGACGTATGTAACGACCGCCCAGCCTGCTGGGTCGCGTCAGCTTGCGCGTCGGTTCAACTTTGGCGTGTCGCCAGCAACGATCCGAAACACGATGAGCGACCTGGAAGAGAAGGGATATCTCTTTCACCCGCATACGTCAGCCGGACGCGTACCGACCGATGTTGCATATCGAGCGTACGTCGACTCGATTCTCCCCACGACGACGTTCTCGACCGCTGAGCGCGACCGTCTCGCGCGGCAGATATCGAGCGGCGGTTCCGCGGTCGAAACCATACTCCGTCGCGCAGCGCAGAGTCTCGGGATCATTACTCAGGAGCTGGGCGTCGCGCTCGGCCCGAGCTTCGACGCGAGCCGGCTCGATCGTATCGAGCTCGTGCGTCTCGCTTCCGATAGGCTTCTGGTGGTGCTGTCGGTGCAGGGTGGCGGCGTTCGCACGATTTACGTCGACGCGCACGGCCAGATCGCGGATGAAGCGGTGAATGAAGTGTCACGCGTCCTCAACGAGCGGCTTGGTGGGCTCACATTACGCGAGGTGCGCAGCTCGCTCGCGCAGAGATTGCGCGACATGCCAGCTGGTGCCGGCGAACTCATCAACGTCTTCATTGAAGAAGGCGAACATATATTCGACCTTGCACTCGACGCATCGAACGATGTCGTGCTCGGCGCCGCATCGGTGCTCGCCGAGCAGCCAGAGTTTGCCAGTGCGGATAGTATGCGGCGATTGGTCGCGCTAACGGAGACGAGGCACCATCTGGCTGAAGTTCTCAGGAAGCGCAGCGACGCTTCTGGCGTCAGCATCACTATCGGAAACGAGCACGACGATCCCGCGCTTGAAAATTTCACGCTCGTCACCGCGCAGTATCGTGTGGGCGCACTGAATGGGGTGATCGGGGTGATCGGACCCACGCGCATGCCGTACGACAAGATCATATCTCTCGTGACGCACACGTCACAGCTCGTCACTGATCTGCTGGACTGATATCAAAATCACAGTATCACATAACGCATAACAACGTATCACCGAAAGCATGGCAGACTATTACGCAACACTCGGTGTCCCTCGCGCAGCGTCGGACGACGACATCAAGAAGGCATATCGCAAGCTCGCGATGCAGTACCACCCTGATCGCAACAACGGCTCGTCCGAATCAGAGGAGAAGTTCAAGGAGATAACCGAAGCGTATGATGTACTGCGCGACGGCAACAAGCGAGCGACTTTCGACCGTTTCGGCGAGGCCGGACTTCGGGGCGGCGGTGGTGGTGGTTTCCACCATGTCGATCTGTCCGAGGCGCTGAACATATTCATGCGCGACCTGGGCGGAATGGGTGGCATGGGCGGTTTCAGCGACATATTTGGACGTCAGGCCAGCGCAGCCGAATCACGAACTGGTTCCGACATTCGCATCAGCCTTGGCCTCACCCTTCAGGAAGTCGCGACGGGTGTCGCGAAGCAGGTCACGATCAAGCTGCTCAATCCGTGCGATGCGTGTAGCGGAACTGGCGCAGAGCCGGGCACCAATGTCACCACATGTCCGACGTGCAAGGGCGCGGGTGAAGTGCGTCGCGCGCAGCAGTCGTTCTTTGGGCCGGTGGTGAGTGTTTCCGTGTGCCCCACCTGCGCGGGTGACGGCAAGATCGTCGCATCGCCATGCAAAAAGTGTCGTGGTGAGGGGCGTGTGCGCGCTGAAGAACAGGTGAATATCAAGGTGCCGGCCGGTGTTGCAACCGGCCAGTACATGACGCTTCGCGGCGTTGGAAACGCCGGTTCGCGTGGCGGTCCTCGCGGCGACATACTAGTAGTCTTCGAAGTCGATGAAGACGAACGGTTCGAGAGGGATGGCGAGGATGTGCTGACGGAAGTTCTCGTCACCTACCCTCAGCTTGCGCTCGGCGCCGAGGTCGAAGTACCGACTGTTACCGCAACAGCTTCACTGCGCATTCCTGCGGGCACGCAGAGTGGCCACGTGATGCATCTGCGCGGCCGCGGTCTTCCTCGCATCAATGCGTCGGGTACCGGTGATCTTCACGTGCGACTGCAGCTCTTTACGCCCGACATCATGACTGACGAGGAAACGAATTTACTCCGTCAGCTTCACGACATCCGCCCCGTCGCACCGGCTCGGCGCTCGCGTGGATTCTGGGCCAAGGTAAAGGAATCGCTCGGCGCGTGAGTGATGCATGGCGCGCGGTTCGAGTTGAACGGTGCGCCGATCGCGAGGCGATGATGGCTGCGCTCTTCGCAGCTGGTTCGCAGGGCGTTCACGAGGACGGTGACGCGCTCGTAACGCACTTCCCACCAGAGACAGATACAACGGGAATCGTCGCGTCGCTCAAGGAGACGGATCCCGGCGCGGTAGTGACTGTCACTGACGTTCCCGCTGTGGACTGGAGCGTGTGGCGCGCGAGCGTGGATGCACACCGGGTCGGCGGACTCGTGGTTACGCCGCCGTGGCGGGCTTCTGAATTCGACCCTTCAACCACGATCGTCATCGATCCCGCGATGGCGTTCGGGACCGGTGAACATCCCACCACGCGCGGCATGTTGCGTCTGATGCAGGCTGTCATCAGGCCGGGCGACTCGGTTGCCGATCTCGGCGCCGGTAGCGCGGTGCTTTCCATCGCCGCGGCCAAACTTGGTGCCACACGCGTTGCCGCAATCGAGCTCGACGACGGCGCTGAATCGACCGCCAACGAGAACATTCGCGCCAACGGCGCGGACAGCGCTGTACGGTATCTCGTTGGCGATGCGACAGTATTGCTGTCACTGGTCGCGCCGGTACGTGTGATCCTGGCAAACATCGTATCGTCGGTCTTAATGGAGCTGTTGCCGGATATTGCGACCGCGCTCACGAAAGATGGCGTTGCGATGCTGAGCGGCATTCTCGTGGAAGAACGTGACCTCATGAAGCGCGCGATCGAACGAGCAGGGATGCGAATTACAAACGAGGACGTTGAGGGCGACTGGTTGAGCCTGGCGATGGTGCGAACATGAAGGCGCGCGCGGCCGTTGCGGATCGGGCGGCATTCTTTGTTGAAGATCCGGTCGCGCATGGCGCACAGGTCGCGCTCTCGGAGAGCGACGCAAAGCACATCGCGGTGCTCAGACTTGACGTTGGTGAGCGGGTCGGTTTGCGCGACGGTGCAGGGATGATCGCGTCAGGCACGATTGTACGATTGGGCCGGAAAAACGCGCTCGTCGAGATCGACGACGTTGCGGAAGCAGCGGTAGCTGCGGCGATTCATCTGCTCGTTCCAGTCGCGGATCGCGACCGAATGTTGTGGCTCGCTGAAAAGGCAGCCGAGTTGAACGTGGCGAGTTGGCGCCCGGTGTTATGGCATCGGTCGCGTAGTGTATCACCGCGCGGCGATGGGCCCACGTTCAGAAATAAGGTTCGCGTTCGTATGATTTCAGCGATGCTCCAATCACGATCCGCGTGGCTGCCGGAGATCTTTCCGGAAGCAACGCTCGAGCGTGGAATCGCAGCGGCGCCGGTCGGAACGCGGCTCGTTCTCGAAGCTGGCGGCGCTGTATTCGGATCGGAGTCGGCAACTGCGCCCGTCGTTATCGCGGTCGGCCCCGAGGGCGGCTTTGAGGCATCCGAACTGGAGCAACTCGAGGCCGCTGATTTCCGGACGGTGTCGATCGGACAGTCGGTACTGCGATTCGAGACCGCAGCAATAGCCGGAATCGCGATCGCGCGGTCCATGCTGGAGCGGTGAGATGGTCGCCATAGAACCGTGCTCGCCTCATCCCCGTCATCCGCGCATCACCCCCGCCTCACCGCCGTCATTCCCGCGAAAGCGGGAACCCATGTTATCGGTCTTCGGGAGTGGTGGCGTTATCGGAGCGGGTCGGCAGCAAATGGGTTCCCGCTTTCGCGGGAATGACGTGGGACGGCGTGCTGGAATGACGTGGGACGGCGTGCGGGAATTACGTGGGACGGCGTGCTGGAATGACGTGGGACGGCGTGCGGGAATTACGTGGGACGGCGTGCGGGAATTACGGGGACGGCGTGCGGGAATTACGTGGGACGGCGTGCCGGAATGACCTGGGACGGCGTGC
>JBDTAB010000158.1:0-10158 GCA_039924865.1 Gemmatimonadaceae bacterium
GACCTCGACACGCTGGGTGCCGCGCTACGCGGCCGTCCGGCGATCATCACCCCTCATCCGGGTGAGATGGCACGGTTGACGAACACCGACATCCGTTCAGTGCTCGATCGACGATTCGACATCGGGCTCGAAGTCTCTCGCAACATCGGTGCGACGGTTTTGCTGAAAGGCACGCCAACCATCGTCAGTGATCCCGACGGGCATCGGAAGGTTATCGCCTCCGGCACCGCGGCACTGGCTACTGGAGGAAGCGGCGATGCACTTGGTGGGATGATCGCGACACTGCTGGCACAGGGATGTTCGCCGGTAGTCGCGGCTTGCTGCGGAGCTTGGGTCCATGGCCGCGCCGCCGAGCTGACTCCGGGGATTCGCGGTTACCGATTGATCGACGTACTCGATCGCTTACCGCAGGCATGGGCATTCGATACGGATGCTATCCGCTATCCGATACTCGCGACATTGCCGGCGCTGGCGTGACAGACGAAGACGAGATTGCGTTTGGGCCAGGCAAGGAATTCCGTTTCATTCGCAGACTGATCCGTCGATTCGGTGCACTCGCCTCGGGTATCGGCGACGACGCAGCCCTCGTCCACGTACCGCGTGACAATATGCTGGCAATCAGCACCGATACATCAGTCGAGCATATCCACTTCCGCAGAGACTGGTTGACGCTTGATGAGGTCGGATACCGCGCCGTAACTGGCGCAATTAGCGATCTCGCGGCAATGGGTGCGGCCGGTGTCGGCATTCTGATTGCACTTACGACGCCGAACGAACCGCGCGAAAATCTCGACGCGTTGAGCGACGGCATTGCTCGCGCGGCGGCAACTTCGGGCGTGCGAATTTACGGTGGAGATACCACGAGGGGATCGGTTCTCTCGCTCACGATTACGGTATTTGGCAATGTTCGCGAGAGCCTGCGCCGCGACGCGGCCCGCGCTGGCCACCACGTCTATGTCACAGGTGTGCTCGGCGGTCCGGCGGCGGCCATGCGTGCGCTTGCTGACGGGACAGAGTTGCTTCCCGAGTGGAGAGAGAGGTTTGCGAAGCCCCACGCCAGAATTCGTGAGGCTCGCTGGCTCGCCGGCCGCGGAGTTCGTGCCGCGATTGACATTTCGGACGGCCTCCTGGCAGATGCAGCGCACGTTGCCGCCGCAAGCAATGTGCAAATTACCATCGATCTAGACCGGCTCCCGGTAGTTGCGGGAGTGGATGCTCTCTTTGCGGCCAGAAGCGGAGAGGAATACGAGCTTCTCCTCACTTCAGCCATCCCCATCGATTGTGAAGCGTTTCAGTCGCGGTTTGGAATCGGCCTCACGGAGATAGGCACGGTTTCGGACGGCAAACCGGGCGTGGGCGTCATGATGAGCGGACGGGCGGTTGACGTAGACCCGATGGGATACGATCACTTCAGTGACGTATGATCTCCGTACTGCGAACACTCTTCACGATGCTGGTTATTACGGTACTGACGATTGTTTGTGCAGCTATCGTCCTGGTTGCGGCCGTCATTGGTGTTCCCAATCGGCCAGGCAGTGTCTATGACGTCATTCCCCGGCTGTG
This sequence comes from Gemmatimonadaceae bacterium, assembly GCA_039924865.1. GTDB lineage: Bacteria > Gemmatimonadota > Gemmatimonadetes > Gemmatimonadales > Gemmatimonadaceae > Fen-1247. The sequence continues at coordinate 1,564 of JBDTAB010000158.1, forward strand.
GGCGAGATCGACGCTTTGGGCGGCTGGGGTCAAGGTACGCGCGCATGGGCTCGAGAAGCTCGCACCGGGCGGTACGTACACCTTCATCTGCAACCATCTGTCGCTCTTTGACATCCTCGCGCTTGTCGGACTGCTTCCACGCCACAACTTCGTGGCAAAGGCAGAGCTTTTCAAGATTCCCGTGTTCGGGCCCGGCATGCGGGTTCTCGGCACCGTGCCCCTGGAACGTGAGAATCAGAAGGCCGCGTTCGGGTCCTACGACATTGCGGCTGCACGGATACGCGGCGGCAGCTCGGTAGTAGTTTTCCCTGAAGGAACTCGCGGGAGCGAATACGCGATCCGGCGCTTCAAAAAGGGGCCATTCGTCCTCGCCATCAAGGCGCAGGCGCCAGTTGTCCCGGTGGTAATCTACGGAACTCTTGATGTTCTCCCGAAGGGAAAGCTGTTCTTGAAGCCCGGCATCATCGATGTTTACATACTGGATCAGGTGCCCACAACGGGCATGACTTACGACGACCGTGAATCGCTTACACACACTGTCCACGAACGCATGGCGTCAGTTATGAACGATATTCACTCCAACCGTTAACTCACGATATGTCAGCAATCATTGAAATCAACGCGCGGCAGATTCTGGATAGCCGAGGGAACCCGACTGTCGAAGCCGACGTCACGCTCGATAGTGGTGCGAGCGGCCGTGCCGCCGTGCCGAGCGGTGCGTCCACTGGAGAAAACGAGGCCCTAGAACTGCGCGATGGGGATGCTGATCGGTACAACGGCAAGGGTGTCGAAAAGGCTGTCGCCGCTATCGAGGACGAGATTCAGCCCGAGGTCATCGGCCTCGATGCGATCGACCAGATGGCGCTAGATCGGACAATGATTGCGCTGGACGGGACCCCGAACAAGGGAAGGCTCGGCGCCAACGCTATTCTCGCGGTGTCGCTCGCGGCGGCGCGCGCAGCCGCGAGCGAGCTGGATCTACCGCTATATCGCTATCTCGGTGGACCAATGGCGCGCGTGCTGCCAATGCCGATGATGAATGTCCTGAACGGCGGCGCGCATGCATCCAACACCGTCGACGTGCAGGAGTTCATGATTGTTCCCATCGGAGCGAACGATTTCGCGACTGCGCTGCGCATGGGAGCAGAAGTATTTCACTCGCTGAAGAAAGTGCTTACCAAGCGGGGCCTCTCTACCGCCGTAGGCGATGAGGGCGGTTTCGCACCGGACCTTCCGAACGACGAGGAAGCGCTAAACGCACTCGTGGAAGCCGTTGAAGGTGCCGGTTACCGGGCAGGAAAGGACGTTGCATTTGCAGTCGACGTCGCTGCATCCGGTCTGTACAAGAGTGGCAAGTACACCTTCAAAAAGAGTGGTGGCGGAACGCATGATGCCGCTGGGATGATAAAGCTGTATGAAGGCTGGCTCGACAAATTCCCGATCGTATCGATCGAGGACGGCCTCGATGAAAACGACTGGAAGGGATGGGCTGAGCTTACGGCCGAGCTCGGTGGTCGCGTGCAACTTGTTGGTGATGATATTTTCGTGACCAACAGCGAATATCTCAGCCGCGGAATCAAGGAGGACGTCGCCAACGCGATTCTCGTGAAGGTCAATCAGATCGGTACGCTGACCGAGACCCTCGAGGCGATCGAGCTTGCTCGAGCCAACGGTTATCAGAGCATCATCTCACACCGGTCAGGCGAAACCGAGGACACCTTCATCGCTGACCTCGCGGTCGCTATCAATGCTGGACAAATCAAGACCGGCTCGGCAAGCCGCACCGATCGAGTCGCGAAGTACAATCAACTTCTCCGCATTGAGGAGGAGCTGGGTGACCTCGCCGAGTTCCCGGGCGCTGCGCTTTACGGTCTGTAGCAGAGCCGATCGATGCGGGCACGGCTGATCTGGGGCGTCATAATTCTTGCAGCGCTCTTCTTCGCGGTGCAGGGCGGCGAATACAGCAGCATGGATATTCTCCACCAGCATAAGCGCATCGCGGCGCTCACGTCGAGCTCCGACTCGCTCGCGCACGTAGTCGATTCGCTCACACGTGTCGAACAGCTCGTACGCACCGACACGGCGACTCAGCTACGAATTGCGCGCGAGGAATTCGGTCTCGTCCGCGGCGACGAAGTCCTGTATCGGTTCATCCCGGACACGACGGATACAGTTCAGCCCTGATCCGAAGGCCGGTTATCCGCCGCTTCTTGTTGAGACGGAGGATAGCCGTGTCAATCTGCTCGACCGTTGATCACTTTTTTCCTTCATCCTCAGCTGGTAACTGAGCAAGCTCGGCCTTGAAGCGTATGGCTCGCTGCGGCTGTTTGAGTGATTCGTTGGCAGCGATGAGGTCCGTGAGCGCACCTCGCAGAAAGTCGCCCGCTGGCTCAATCTGTTTATGCAAGATCTGGTACCCCGCAAACGATTCCTTTTCGGCGTCGGCGTAGCGGTGCTCGTGCAGCAGACAACGGCCAAGTTTCACAAGCGCGATGCCAGTGTTTATGTGGTCGGGCCCTTGGGCGGCAGCGTACCTGCTCGCTGCGTCGCGGAACAGCCCCTCAGCGCGTGGATATTCTCCCTCAGACATGTACACACTTCCCAGATTGGCGGTCGCTAGCGCAATCAGGTAGTGCTTATCGCCGTAAACGGATCTGTAGATGGAAAGCATCCTCGAAAATGCAGTGGCAGCCTTCGCATATTGCTTCCGCCGGAGTGCTACGGAGCCGATTTCATTGAGCGTCGATGCGACGCGCGGATGGACCATACCGTACACGCGCTCGTTGGTGGCAAGAGCGCGATCCAGCAGCGCGCTTGCCTCGTCCGTTCGTGAGTCAGCGATGAGCGTCCGCGCGAGCATGGTCAGGTCCGACGCAATCTCGGCGTTGTTGGAGCCATACCAGGCTTCGTTGATCGCAAGGGCACGGCGATAGTACTGCTCCGATTCCTCGTAGTGTCCCCACGCAAACTGTATCGCCCCGAGATTGATCAGATCATTCGCGACGGAGGGGTGGGAAGGACCGTACAGCCTGGTGCTCATTGCAAGCACACGCCGGTTGATTGAATCCGATGTCGCGTAGTGGCCCAGGTAGAAGTGTGTGTTGGCCAACTCGCTCAGCGTCTCGTTCAACGCGACGCCGGTATCTCCGTGTGCGGTCTCCATCGCGACTGCTTCTGTGAGAGTCTTGATTGCATCCGGATATGAACCACGATTCTCGAGAACCTGTCCGAGAGAGGCGGTTGCGGCCGCTATCGCCGGATGGCCGGCCGAAAGGGTTCGACGATCAATCGCGAGCCCGCTCCGCACAAGACGTTCCGCTTCGTCGAAGCGCGCCTGGTCGGACCGCAGCATCCCAAGTGCCACCATGCTCTCCGCAACGCCAGCGCTGCTGTCGCCTAGTAGGCGACGCCTCGCCGCCAGGGCTCGGCTGAGAAGTGTGTCCGCCTGGTTCATCTCGCCGAGTCCTTGATATATGCCACCAAGCGTGGCGTACAACTCAGCCTGGACCAATGGATCGCGCGAGAGCGCGGCCGCCTCCCGCGCTCCCCGGTCGACGAGAGTGAGCACCGTCAAACTCTCCGCTGGTGCGGTGGATGCATCGCCGCCCTTGAACAGATTCAGCATGAAGCTCTGCACGCGCTGAGTGCGCGCAGCTTCGGCGAGCGTGGCGGAACGCTCGCGCTGCAGCCGCAGTGTGTAGAAAGCCGCGACTCCACCGATCAACACCAGAACGACTGCAGCGAGAGAAGCGGCGCGTTTGTTTCTCCTCAGGAATTTGGCCGTGACGTACCGTAGGCTGTCTGGCCGAGCATCCAGCGGGTTGCCCCTCAGGTAGTTGTCTACATCTCGCGTGAGTGCTTCGACCGATCGGTACCGGTGCTCGGGGTCCTTGTGCATTGCGGTGAGGCACAGCACATCGAGATCCGACCACTCGCCCCTTGTTAATGACGCGTGAGTGACTGCATGGCCCGCACGTGGTGTGTGCCTGAACCTCGTTGATGGCCGGGGTGGTTCGCGATCGAGAATGGTGCGCTCCGCTTCGGCTGGAGTGCAGCGTGAAAGATCGAACGGCAGCTCGCCTGCGAGTAGCTCGTACAGAATCACGCCAAGCGAATAGACATCGGTCTGCACTCCAATGTTGCGGCCGCGAAGCTGTTCGGGCGCCGCATACGCTGGTGTCATGAGCCGGAGAGCTGTCAGCGTCCGGACGGAATCGTCGCCTGACGACTCCATCTGCTTGGAAATCCCAAAATCCAGCAGCTTGATCTCGCCGTCTTTCGTGACGAGGATGTTCGACGGTTTCAAGTCCCGATGAATGACCGCATTCGAATGCGCGTACAGCACAGCGTCGCAAGCTCGGCGGAAGAGTTGCAACCGCTCCCGCACGGTACAGCGATGGGCATCGCAATACTCCGTGAGACTCTTACCGTCGACGTACTCCATGACAAACCATGGGGTTCCATCCGTCATTGTTCCGGCATCGTAGAGTCGCGCGATTGCGGCATGGTTGAGGCGCGCCAGTGTGCGTTGTTCGCTCGAAAATCGCAGCCTGCGTGCGGGCGACAGCCACGCATCACGCAGAATCTTTACAGCCGCCCGGCTGCCTATATCGTCGCGCTCGGCCAGGTAAACGACGCCCATTCCACCGGAGCCGAGGACACTCGTGATACGGTAAGGTCCGAAAGTGGTTTGCGGAGGGAGGCGTGTGTCGTCGTCGAGGATTGTGTTGGCGATTGCAGAGATGTCGCGGTCCAGGACGGAACCCGAAGTCCGCTCTTCGTTCAGCATCGACACAACGACTGCCACGAGTTCCGCATCGTCCCCGCAACTACTCGCGACGTAGCTCATGCGCGCCGACTCCGGGAGCTCGACAGCCGCGTTGAACAATTCCTGGATGCGTTCCCAGCGTGCGGTGTCCATTCTCAGTTTCCGTTCCTGAGTTCGTGGGCGAGCCACGCACGCGCTGCACGCCAGTCACGAAGGACGGTGGCTTCGGAAATGTCGAGCGACGCGGCGATTGATGGAATATCGAATCCCCCAAAGAATTTGCTCTCGACAATTGCAGCCTGCCGCGGGTTGAGCTTGGCGAGCTCGTTCAGCGAATCGTCAAGCATGAGCAGCTCACTGGCGCAGCCCACGCTTGTGTTGAGCGACTCATCGAATGTCACCATCGCATGCACCGGGCCGCGCTTGGTCGCGTTCCGTCGGCGCGCGGCTTCGATGAGCACCTGCCGCATCGCCCTGCCAGCTATCCGCCTGAAGTGCAGGGGAGAAGTCTGCGCCATCTCGGGCGATCTCGCCAGCTTGAGCCACGCTTCGTTCACCAGAGTGGTCGGGCTCAGAGTGGCGCCAGGGTCGTTCCGCCGAACGCTTGATGCAAGGCGGCGCAGCTCCTCGTAAGTCGCCGAGAAGAGTCGGTCCAGTTCCGCTCTGCTCTCTGCAGCGTCCGGCTTTGACACTGTCACCCCGATTGTCTCATGAGTCTTTGCCTGCGATGACGGTTTCTGGCGCGAGTTCGCGCAATGGTAGGTACTGGCTTCCAAACATAGCGCGCGATCGATCCAGTCGGCCAGACCGGATTGTGAGCAAGTCAACATTTCACCACAACAGGCCGTGGAGTAAACATGCAATTACGTTCGCTTGTCACAGTTACCAGCATGACTGTCGCCGGGCTCGCCGGATCCATCGTCGCGTGCTCGGCGTCATCAGACTCGCGTAAGGGCGCGTCACCTCCGCCTTCAGAATCCGGCCAGGTCTGGGAAGTCGACAGCGCATCCAATCGTTCAACAGCGGCTGGGTCCATGGCTGCATTTGCCAATGGTCTGCATGTGATCGTCGTCGACGGCGACGATATCTACGCTGGAATGCAGAAGCTCAAGTCAGCGCCCGGCCCCGACGGCAGTCGGTTGGTCACGCTCGCCGATGGGGATACCGCGTCCTTCAAACAGTCGGGGAGCGATATCGACGTCAGATTCTCGACTGGCGAGACAGTACACATGCACCAACAATCCCGGCAGCCGGAGGCGCGCTCATGATTCGAGAAACTCTCGTCGTGGGCGTGGTCGCCTGCGCGATAGCGGCTCCCGCGTCCGCGTGTGCGCAAGGGCAGTCTCTCGACACGACCGTCGTTGCGCTCACGTATCACAAGCTTTCAGGCCAGCCACTGGACCTCCAGGCAGCGGCGCAAACCACAACGGTCGTACGCTCCGCATCGAACTTCGACCACGACGACGTCATGAAGCACGAGATGGCGCGAATCGGGGCACAGCTCGATTCTGTGGACAAGCTTCACGAGTTCGTCGTGCGTGTTGATGACAATATTTCCGAATTTGATCACGCGCGTGGCGAATTCTCGATCGTCCTGTTTGAGCCTGGGTACTCAGTTCCATTCAACGCATTCGGCCAGCGTTACCAGTTGGTGTTCGCAAACGCGGATGCAATGCGCGCGATCCCGATGCCAAAGGATCAGGCACGCCTGTTCGATGCGTCACTCAATTCCTTCGGCCGTCGCGTTGTCGATGAAATCCACTTTCGCGTAACCGGTGCTGGCGACCCATCCGGAGCGGTCACAGGGCCTCGCGTCGTCAGGGCAGAGATAGTCTCAGCGCGCATTCTCGATCCGTCCGGCCGCGTGGTGGCGGCCCCAAGCGCAGCCCGCACACCTGCGGCGACAGTTGCTGCTTTCAATGTGCTTAACGCGGACGTTGCGGGTCTAACAGTCGGTACAAGAGCCGAGGATCTCGTCGCCGCACTCAAGCGACTCTTCGGCGACGTCACGCGCGAGCCGATCAGCAAACCGGTTTATCCCGGACTGGCGACGACCCTGACCGTCAACGACATGGGTTGCTTCTCTATGCCTGGCAGGTCGAAGAATGCAGCGCCTGGAGCAGTATGCGTGACTGCCAATGTTGACGATCAGGACATCGTTCGCACGATCCGGATTGAGCGCGTGTTCCCGTGGATGGATTCCGAAGTGTTCCGCGCTGCACTCGTAAAGAAGTACGGTCCGGTCGCTGGTGCGCAGAACGGAACCGGCCTCACGCTCGGCTGGGGACCACAGATTCCGCCCGAGTTGCTGTATGATCGTTCCGGTCCTCCGTATGCGCTCACCGCACAATATGTAACCAACAACGACTACATGAGTCGCGGGTTGAATGAACTCCCGCAGATTCGCGTGATCCTTTCACTCGTGGATGCGTCATGGGCGAAGACTAAATGAGCTCCGCGCGCCAATTGGTTCCAATCACTTCTATCGTAAAGGGAGCACGTATGTCAATTCGACTGCACCTGCCCAAAGTAGCGAGTGTTCTTGCAATGGCGCCGCTCGTCGGCGGAACGGCGCTTGCACAGGCTAGCGCAGCATGCGCGGGTGCGCCAGCATGCATGGAAGCGCGTGGCATCGCTGCTACGATCACTGACTTCAGATCAAGCCTGGGTGGTAATAGCACGCACATCGAATCGGCGACGATTCACTTTGCCAATACTACAAGCCATCCGGTGATCCTTGGTTACGTAAATGGTTCCGGAATCGCCACCGACGATCAGGGGAACAGGTTTACCGTGTGGGACGCTGCCTCGGTGCGCGGCATCGGGGTCATCAACGGTAGCAGAGCCGACTCAAAGTTCTCCCTTCAGCCGGGAGAAGGCGCGGACGCACGCTTCGAGCTTGCTTGGCGCCCAGCTTCGAGGAGCAACATCTTCGGAACCTCGTGGGTTCTTGAGTTCACTGTGCGTGAGATTCAACCAATCGGGGCATCCCAGCTGAAGCTCGGGGAGGAGATGGCATTCCACTTTCCTGGGCTGCGAGGTGACGGCAGCGGATTGACAGCGAGCACGGCAGGGCCGGCGGCCACGGCAGCTTCGTCACAAGGCGCGACCACTGCGACAGCGGTCGCTGCTACCGCGTCCGCGGCCGTAGCTGCAGGCGCACCTGTGGTTGATCCGTGTGCGGGCGTCGCGCGCTGCTACAACGCGGGAGCGTTCCGAGCGGTAATTACGTCCATGACGCAGAGCAAGCTGGCCGGCAACGGCATCAATGGCGCTATGGCGATCATCGTCAGGTTTCAAAATCTGACCTCGGAGCCGATCGTACTTGCATACACTCAGGCGTCGTCGTCGATGGTCGACGAGAGCGGCAAGCGTTGGTACTGGGGCCGCGCAGGTGCTCCCGACCGGAGCATCTCTGGAATCGGGATGGTCACCCGTTCGAGTGCAGATCCGCAGTTCGTTCTCCGGCCTGGCGAATCTCGCGATGCACAGTTCAAGCTGCTGCGATTCGGTCCAAAGAACGACGGCCCTGGAAGCTCGTTCACCTACAACGTGAGCATCGAGCAATTGCAGGTGCTTGCCAGCCAGCAGGTTCGGCCCGTACGGCAGTACGCAGTGCACTTCGACAATGTTACTACGGGAAGCGCGCCGAACTTGGGCGAGGCGGTGAACAAACTCAAGAGCTTGTTCGGCAAAATCAAGCACTAGCCCGCACAAGGAGCAATCAAAAGGGTCGAGGACGGATGTATTCGTCCTCGACCCTTTTCTGCGCTTTTCAAAGCCAGTAGCAGGGGCGGGGATCGAACCCGCGACCTCACGATTATGAG
>JBDTAB010000159.1:0-5470 GCA_039924865.1 Gemmatimonadaceae bacterium
TCGTGCGAATGGCCTGCATCGGCGGGACCCCAATCAAGCTGGCCGGCACGCATGTTGGCGTGTCCATTGGGCAGGATGGCCCGTCACAGATGGGTCTGGAAGACCTCGCGATGATGTGTGCTGAACCCAACATGACTGTGCTGTATCCAGCCGATGCGACGAGCGCGTGGCGCGCGACGGAGCTGGTGGCTTCACATGCGGGCCCGTGTTACTTAAGGCTCGGCCGGCCAGAGGCACCAATTATTTATGGTGCGGATGAGCAGTTCGAAGTTGGGCGATGCAAGGTGTTACGCCAAAGCGATCACGACCTGGCACTAATTGTTGCTGCCGGCGTCACGGTTGCGGAGGCGCTTTCAGCATATGACGAACTTGCCAAGGCCGGAATCGCAACACGCATTGTGGACATATTCAGCGTTCAGCCGGTAGATCGAGACGCACTCATCTCGGCTGCGAGGGCATGCGGCGGTGTAGTGATCACAGTGGAAGATCACTACGCTCACGGCGGGATTGGCGACGTCGTACTCTCGGCACTCGCCGAGGAGCGTTGCGCGGTGCACAAACTGGCGATACCGGAGATTCCTCACAGCGGGAAACCGACGGAGCTGCTCGACCATTACGGCATCTCCGCACCGCACATCGTGGCGGCGGTGAAGTCCGCGGTTGGCGAGAAGCATTGACTGTTCAGTCACAAATAAAATCGTGAAAGACTCGAATTCTACAGGCGGAGAACCCTCGACGGTTCCGGTGTTACCGACGTCGCAGCGTCAGTTCTCGTCGCCGCATCAAACGACTCCGCGCACCCAGTTGCTCTCAAACGGCCACTATGCAGTCATGATGACTGCGGCCGGTTCGGGATATAGCAACTGGGGTGATGTCGCCATCACCCGCTGGCGCGAGGACACAACGTGCGATTGCTGGGGGAGTTATATCTTCCTCCGCGACGTCGAAAGCGGCGCCGTCTGGTCAGCGGGCTACCAACCCACTGGAATCGAGCCGGATCGTTACGAAGCAGGTTTTTTCGAGGACCGTGTCGAGATTGACCGGGCCGACGGATCGATCAGTACAAAATTGCAAGTAGTGATCTCTCCGGACGACGACGCCGAGGGCCGCCGCGTGTCGATCACCAATCACGGCAATCGGCCACGCGAAATCGAGTTGACATCGTACGCAGAGCTCGTGTTGAGTTCGGCTGCGGCAGACGTCGCGCATCCTGCATACGCCAAGATGTTCGTCGAGACGCATGCAGCGGATGTGGATATTGGCCATCATGGCGCGATCCTGGCCACGCGTCGGCGCGGGTCACCGGACGATCCGGCAGTATGGGTGGCGCAGCTCGCGGTAGTGGAAGGCGAGTTGGTTGGTGACGCAGAGTCCGAGACGGATCGTGCACAGTTTTTGGGTCGTGGACCCGACGTGCGCAACCCCGCGTCCGTCATGGACGGGCGTCCGCTTTCCAACACGTTCGGTGCAGTGCTTGATCCTGTGTTCAGTCTTCGACGCCGAGTCAAGCTGCAAGCTGGAGCGACTGCGCATGTTGCGTTCTGGACAGTTTTTGCCAAGTCTCGTAGCGAAGTGCTCGACCTGGTCGGAAAATACTACGATCCGGGCGCGTTCGAGCGCACTCTCGGCCAGGCATCAACGCGCTCGCGAGCCGAGTTGTCGAGTCTGCATGTAACCTCCGACGAAGCAAACGTGTTTCAACAGCTTGCGAGCCACGTGCTCTACTCCAGCAACGCACTACGGCCATCGTCCGATGTCCTCTCCCATAGCGTGGGTGGGCAGTCTGACCTCTGGGCGCTCAGCATTTCGGGCGACTTGCCCATCGTCGTTTGCCGGATCGACGACGTCAAGGATCTGCAGATCGTTCAGCAGTTGGCGCGCGCGCAGCAGTACTGGCGGGCGAAGCAGTTGTTGGTGGATCTCGTAATCATCAATGAACAACCGTCGGCGCACGCGCAGGATGCGAAAGACCTGCAGGCTGCGCTGGAAGCGGCAACGCGGTCGACGCAATCGGCGTCGCCTGCTGCAGAAAAGGTCGCGCAGGGCAAGGTTTACATTCTGCGCGGAGAACAGCTCTCTCCTGCGACTCGAAGTTTGCTTCTGAGTGCTGCGCGCGCGGTGTTGTTCAGCCACCACGGCAGTCTCGCCGAACAGGTGACGCTGCCCGACGAGCCGACATCGACCAGCGCGCGATTGCCGCAGCCCCGTGCGCGGAATGAGCCGACGGACGATCCGAAGAATAAGTCGCCGAAGGAGGGTTCCGAGCCTGCTGCTCCTCATCGAGATCTTGCGTTCTTCAACGGCATCGGCGGTTTTGCCAACGACGGGCGTGAGTACGTGACCATACTGGCCGACGGAGAATCGACGCCGGCACCCTGGATCAACGTGATTGCCAACCCGACGTTCGGTTTTCAAGTTTCGGCTGAAGGTGGTGGGTACACGTGGGCGCAAAACAGTCAACAGAACCAACTGACTCCCTGGTCCAACGATCCGGTCAGCGATCGTCCGGGCGAAGTGCTCTACGTTCGCGACGAGGACGATGGGACAGTGTGGTCGCCGACGGCATTGCCGATTCGCGAACGGACCGCACCATATGTCGTCACGCACGGACAGGGCTACACCCGATTCGAACACAGCTCACACGGTATTTCGCTCGAGCTCGTGCAATATGTTCCGGTGGAAGACCCGATCAAGATATCGCGGCTCAAGATCCGGAATCAATCGGGCCGACCGCGGCATCTTTCGGTTACAGCGTACGTGGAGTGGGTACTCGGCGTGCTCCGCACGGCCAGTGCTCCGTTCATCGTGACCGAAATTGATCCTGAGACTCGTGCGATGTTGGCGCGAGGCCATTGGCAGCCCGATTCAGCAGCATATGTAGCGTTCGCGGATCTCTCAGGTCAGCAAACATCGTGGACCGGAGACCGCACCGAATTTCTAGGCCGTAACGGTGCGCTCGCCAGCCCGGCAGCACTTGGTCAATCAATACCGCTAACCAATAGTGTAGGCGGCGGTTTCGACCCTTGCAGCGCGCTGCAGACGCGAATCGACCTCGCTCCGGATGGCGAGGCAGAGGTTGTATTCTTTCTCGGTGAATCGGTGACTCGGGCAGACGCCGTCGCGCTGATCAAGCGGTACCGAACCGTCGATCTTGATGCTGTCCTCCGTGAAGTCACGCAGCGTTGGGACGACTTGCTCAGCACCGTTCAGATCACGACACCCGATCGAGCTACCGATGTTCTCTTGAATCGCTGGCTTCAGTACCAGGTGCTCTCATGCCGAGTTTGGGCGCGCACTGCCTTTTATCAGGCAAGCGGTGCGTATGGCTATCGGGACCAGTTGCAGGATGTCATGGCGCTCAGCGTGTCTGCGCCCGATATCACGAGAGCACATCTGCTGCGCGCCGCCGCGCGCCAGTTTGTCCAGGGCGATGTGCAGCACTGGTGGCTGCCGCCGTCGGGGAAGGGGATTCGCACGCGAATTTCGGACGACCTGCTCTGGCTGCCGTACGTCATTGCTCAGTACGTTGAGACGACGGGCGACACGGCAGTAATGGATGAAACGGTGCCGTTCCTCGATGGGCCGGTGCTGGCACCAGACAAGCTGGAGTCGTACTTTCAGCCATCGATTTCCAACCAACTGGGGACGCTTTTCGAGCACGGTGCACGTGCGCTGGACGCAAGCCTCCGGGTCGGTAGTCACGGTCTCCCCCTCATGGGCACCGGGGACTGGGACGACGGCATGAATCGCATCGGAGTCGGTGGCAAGGGCGAGAGCATCTGGCTCGCCTGGTTCCTTCACTCCGCCTTGTCCGCATTTGTGCCGTTGGCAGAGCGCCGTGGCGAGCACGAACGCGCAGCACGCTGGAGGCAGCACGCTACTGACCTCGCAAGCGCTCTGGAGCGAGATGGCTGGGACGGCGGTTGGTACAAGCGCGCATACTTCGATGACGGGACACCGGTCGGCGTGCACGACAGCGATGAATGTCAGATCACCTCCATTGCGCAATCGTGGGGCGTGCTCTCCGGAGCCGCGAACCGGGATCGCGTGACAACGGCGATGGCAGCGGTTGATGACCAACTGGTGCGCCGCGACGATGCGATGGTATTGCTCTTCACACCACCATTCGATCGGACCACACGCGACCCCGGATATATCAAAGGCTACCCACCTGGAATGCGCGAGAACGGCGGACAGTATACGCACGGCGCGCTCTGGTCCGTGATCGCGTTCGCGATGCTCGGCGACGGCGACAAGGCCGGTGAGCTCTTTTCACTGCTGAATCCAATCAAGCACGGCGGCACGCCAGCGGGGATCGATCGGTACAAGGTTGAGCCATATGTCATGTCGGCCGATGTCTACTCCGAGCCATCGCATGTAGGCCGCGGAGGATGGACGTGGTACACTGGCTCAGCGGGATGGATGTATCGAGCCGGTCTGGAGTGGCTTCTTGGATTCCGGCTGCGCGGATCGTCGCTCGTCATCGATCCGTGCATCCCGAAATCGTGGCCAGGATTCACGATCGTGTTTCGATATCATTCTGCACGGTACGAAATCAAGGTCGAAAATCCGAATGCTGTCAGTCGCGGTGTATCACGTGTGATGCTCGATGGTAAAGCGCTTCCCGCTGACGCAGCAGTCGCGTTGTTTGACGACGCCAAAACGCATCATCTAGATGTGGTTCTGGGATCATGAGCACCCGCTCGTAGCGCAGGTCAGCACCTGCATCGCGAGCGGTCAATATGAGTGTAGTGGCAGTGTAACTGAACCGTAAACGGAGCAAATGCAATGCAGATGGGAATGGTCGGTCTCGGACGAATGGGCGCGAGCATGGTGCGGCGATCAATACGCGGCGGCCACGAATGCGTAGTGCACGACATCAACGCCGATGCCATCGCGAGCGTCGTGGCGGACGGTGCAATTGGTGCTGCGTCACTCGATGATTTCGTGGCGAAACTGAACAAGCCGAGGGTTGCGTGGATGATGCTGCCAGCCGCGATAGTGGAGCAGACCGTCGAAGACTTGGCGCAGCGCTTTGAACCGGGCGACATAATCGTGGATGGCGGCAACTCGCATTACGTGGACGATATTCGTCGTGCAAAATTGCTGGCCAAGCGCGGCATACATTACGTCGATTCGGGAACCAGCGGCGGGGTGTGGGGAATCGATCGTGGTTTCTGTCAGATGATTGGTGGGGAGGCGGATATCGTGCAGCATCTCGACCCTCTTTTTGCGACTCTCGCACCGTCGATCGATTCAGCGCCGCTTACGCCCAGTCGCGATGCGAAAGCGGCCGGGACAGCCGCACACGGTTACTTGCGCTGCGGGCCAAATGGCGCAGGGCATTTCGTCAAGATGGTGCACAACGGCATCGAGTACGGAATGATGGCCGCGTACGCCGAGGGGCTGAACATCCTGCGTCACGCGAACATTGGCAAGCAAAAGGCCAGTGCCGACGCGGAAACGACAC
>JBDTAB010000160.1:0-6505 GCA_039924865.1 Gemmatimonadaceae bacterium
ATACCACCATCGTGGGTGCAAAAAAGGCCCGGCGGGAAGCGCCGGGCCCAAATAGCGCTTTAGCGAATGTTTTACGTGGCCGCAATTTGCCTGAAATCGCCACGACTTCTGTTGTTCCGAACGATAGTCCCCCAAGCCTACCCTGACAAGGGGTCATTCATCCTATTAGCCGGATGAACGGATAAATGTCACATCCCGATCATTCTAAGGATGCCCCACTCCAGGATCCTGAGCAGGAAGTAGGCGACGATTGGCGTGATATCGAACATCCCGAAGCTGGGCATGATCTCGCGGAGCGGCCGCAGGATTGGGGCAGTGAGCGAAAAGGCCCACCGTACCCACGGTGAGAACGGCGATATCGGCAGCCAGGAAACCACTACGACGATGATGATCGCCAGCTCGAGCACGTTGAACGTGAGCCGGACCAGCACCGCGAACAGCCCCATCGGGCCGGACGCGGCGGCAAATATCACGGAGGCCAAGCCATCCACGACGAAGTCCAGGCCGCTAACGATGATGATTCCGATGAACACAGCGCCGACCAGCGCCCAGATCGGCGCCGATGTTGGTGTCCCGCCCGCCCGAACTATCCGTCGTTCGACCGGAGCGACAATCGGATCAACGATCCGACGAATCACGCGTGCTGCGGGATGGAACGGGTTGATTCGGCGCGTACGTACAAGCCAGTCGAGGAGAAAGACTATTGCCATGAGCGCAACAGCCGCCATGACAATGATCCGGACGAAATACACTATCAAGCCGAGTACTGGAAGAATGGCCATTACTATCGCGTTGAAGGACTGGACAGGTATGGGTCGTTGTGCCCGTTCTTGACATCGTACACGAACGACTGCCTCGTACCGTCCGACAGCCTGACGGTATAAAACAGTTGCTCCTGGTCTGCAATTGAATTCATCGCGATGATCGAGGCGCCCGCGGGAATCGGTATGTCGGTGCGCCGTACCAGCCGGATGGCCGGACCGTTACCAGCAAGGCCGCGAGTGTCAAGCGGGCGCTCTGGACGATCTTCGCCCTTCTTCTCGCGGGCTTGTTTCAAGGAGTCGAATCGCTGCTGCATTTCCTGCCGCAGCACGGAGGGATCTTGCGGGCCGAATACCGTAGCGACTTCTGCTCCGGAGTGCGATCGGTAGACCGCTACCAGATACTCATCCCCTGCTGTTCTTGCGAACAGCAAGGAGTCATCGGTGGGCTTGATGAGCGCGGGCCAGCGCGACTCACGAATGACATCGGTGTTCGCGAGAAGAATCTGACCGTGGGGCGCACCACGATTCGTCTGCAGGAAGAAATAACTCCCCGCATTGTCGACGAACTCATAGCGGGCATCGAACGCTTGCGTAAGTTTTACGACCGGCGCGCCAAAGTTGGGCTTGCCGGGGTTTGCAAGGTCGATGAAATAGATGCGTGTATGATTGTCCGCTGAATACGAGATCGTGAAGACCGCATAGTTGCCATCGTCACTCACGCGCGCGTCGTAGCGCCAGTCGGGGTGATCGAACTGTGACAGAATGATGGCATCCTTCGCCGGTTCGCGGCCCAGCCCGTGATAGTAAACTCGCTGCCGGCCTCCGGGGACTTCTTCCTTCACGTACAAAAAGCCCTTGTTGTCATGTGACCAGGGCGCGGGCGATATTCGCGAGTTGTGGAGAACATCGCTCAGGTCTCTGCCGGTATCGACATCGCGAACCCGCACGTCATACGACCCCGTGTGCGCAGGTCCTACGGCGTATGCCACATACTTGCCGTCGGGAGACGGAGCAACAGTGGAGAACGTTCCGGTGGGAAGAATGTCCCTGGGCACGCCATTGAGCCCGTTCCGGACCTGCAGCGCGCCTGAAGCTGCGACATCGAAGATGCGGCCGCCTGCCATGAACGGCGCAAGCGTGCTGGGTGCTGCGAGCTCGATGCGAGCGACCGTTCCAGACGCCACAGCCGCATTTGCGGCAACAGACTGCGCACGGAGTGTGGTGGCCGCCGAAGCAGCTATTGCGACCGCCGAAGTCAGCGCCAGCCAGCGAGAGAGAGATTGCATGCAGTGGGTTGGTTGTGTCTGAATCTAGGGCAAGTAATTCGGTAAGTACCGAGGCCGGCCAGGCGTGAATGTCGCCAACGCCTGGCGGTACCGCTCGGCGTGATATACACCAGTCGAGGCGGTTCAGTCCCGCATCGCACCGCGTAAATTCCCCGCATGGCAAAACCCAGGGATCGCCGTTTCTGGCTGCTCAAGAGCGAGCCAGACTCCTTCTCATACGACGACCTGCTCGCCGCACCGCACCAGACGACTTTTTGGAGCGGTGTGCGAAATTATCAGGCGCGGAACTTCATGCGCGACGACATGAAGAATGGCGATGGTGTGTTGTTCTATCACTCTGGCGCCAATCCAGCGGGAATAGTCGGAACCGCGGAGATCGTGCAGGAGGGATACCCGGATTTCACTGCATGGGACGCCTCAGACGACCATTACGACCCCAAGAGCACCGAGCAGAACCCAATCTGGTACATGGTGGACATCCATGCCGGGAAGAGGCTCACGGAGTTTCTCGACCTGCCGGGACTCAGGCACGTCCGGGCGCTGGAACAAATGGAGCTCCTACGCAAGGGGAGTCGGCTCTCGGTGCAGCCGGTGCGCGCCAAGGAGTGGGAAACGGTTTTGAGGCTTGGCGGGCTGGCTGCCCGTGAGCTATCCAAGCGTCGTTGACCCGACCGATCCGGTGCCGTATATTACTGACCGGTCAGTAATATACTACTCAAATTCATGCCCGCTGAAGTCACGGAGCCGCGCTGGCGGCGGCTTCCCGAAGAACGTCCACAACAGATTCTGCGTGCCGCGCTCGAAGTTTTCGGAGAGCACGGTCTCGCTGGCGCGCGCCTGGAAGACATCGCCCGGCGCGCCGGAGTCTCCAAAGGAACGATCTACCTGTACTTCCCCAACAAGGAAGCATTGTTCCGCGAGATGGTGCGTTCGACGATCGTTGAAGAGATTGTTCGCGGCGAGGCAATCCCGAATTCCGGATCCGCGCGTGATCAGCTCGTGATGTTCATGGAGAGCTACTGGGATTTCGTCCGGACGCCATCGTTCTCGGTGATCTATCGCGTCGTTGTAAGTGAGCTGCATCAATTTCCCGACCTTGTGGAGTTTTACAGCGCCGAGGTGGTTGCGCGGGCGCAGAAGCTCATCGCCCGTATAATTGCTCGCGGAGTAGCCAGCGGCGAGTTCCGGGCGGTCGACCCAATCGTCGCGGGGCGGATGCTGATCTCGCTATTCAGCACGAGCGCGATGTGGTGCTCCAAGCGCAAGTTTTTCCCGAGCCTGCGCGACCGCAGTGACGAACAGATGTACAACGAGCTGGTTGACTTCTACCTGTGCGCGCTTCGCGCGTGACATCAATAATGAAAGGCAATTTCACCTCGCGTCGGTTGCTTGTGGCCTGTGTCGCAGTCATCAGCGCCGCTGTTGGCGGTGCGCCGCTTGAAGCACAGAACACGGCACCCACGCAGACTACACCGGCCACGCTATCCATCGGCGATGCGGCGAGAATGGCAGCCCGCAATACGGCGCCCGCGCAGACGGCACAGATTCGGGTTGCGGAAGCGCGCGCCCGCATGCGACAGAGCAGAGCCGCGCTGCTGCCATCGCTGAACGGATCCGCGTCGCAGTTCACGCGGACCGTAAACACTGCATCATTCGGCTTCTCACTGCCGGGCCTGAATCCGAACGGCCAGATTATCGGCCCGTTCCGCGTGCTTGATACTCATGCGCAAGTACAGGCCGCGCTGTTCGACTTTGGTGCGTTTGCGCGCTACCGCGCCTCTGATGCCGCGGTGAAGGCGACGATGGCCGACGCAACAGTAGCGTCCGAGAAGGCCGGTGCGCAGGCGGCAGTGGCATATGTAGAGGCACTTCGGGCAGCGGGCGACCTGCGCGCGCGCGGCGAGGACAGCGTGCTCGCCGCCGACTTGCTGAACGTGGCACGCGCACAGCTCCAGGCGGGTACGGGGATCGCACTGGACGTGACGCGTGCTCAGGCGCAACTCGCATCCACGCGTGCAAGACTGATCAGCTCGCGGGCGGCGCGCGACCGTACACTCATCGCGCTCGCCCGGGCCCTGAATCTTCCGGCGCACGCACCGCTCGTCCTCACGGACTCGCTCGACAATATCGACAGCTCTGTTGTCCTTACGGACGAGACCACGGCGACACAGCGAGCGCTCACGAACAGGCCCGACCTGAAGGCCGCGGAGGCGCGCATTGCCGCGGCGAGGCAATCCGTAAGTGCAATCAGGGCAGAGCGGTTACCCACGGTTTCAGTGATCGGCAACGACGGCGTGAATGGCCTGTCTGTTCACCACATGCTCAACACTTACGAGTATGGCGTGCAGGTGTCCGTTCCAATTTTCGACGGGTTCCGCCGATCGGGGCGCATGGAGGAACAGCGAGGCGTCGTGAAGGAGGCGGAGGTACAGCAGCATGAGATCGAGCAGCAGGCCGCCGCCGACGTAAGCACGGCGATTCTCGATCTTCGTGCCGCATCGCAGCAGGTGGAAGCGACTGGAGAGCAACTAAGGCTCGCCGACCAGGAAGTGTCACAGGCGCGGGAGCGGTTCCGCGCCGGTGTGGCGGGCAATGCAGACGTGATAACAGCGTTATTGCAACTCACGACTGCGCGCACCGCGGTGATCGATGCACAAACGAATTTCCAGACTGCCCGAATTGCGCTCGCGCGTGCGCAGGGTATCGTAACAACCCTTCCCTGAGACCTACTCTCCAGCAAAAATGGCAAGCGAATCCGGCAGCAAGAAAAAGTTCATCATCCCGATCGTAATCGTCGTCGCGATCATCGCGGCGATCTGGGGTTTCAAGACGTGGAGTTACTCACGGGCACACGAGAGCACCGACGATGCGCAGGTGGATGGGGACATCGTGCCCGTTCTCGCGAAGGTGGGAGGCTACGTAACGAGCATCTCTACCGACGAAAACCAGCATGTGAACGAAGGTCAGATTCTCGTCACGTTGGACGATGCGGAGTACAAGGTGCGCGTCGAATCGGCGCAGGCTGATTACGCCGCTGCCCAAGGCGTTTCCGGCACGAATACAACGGAGGGTCAGGCCCAGGGTCAGGTAGCTACTGCGTCCGGCACACAAGGGCAGCTGGACGCGCAGGTAGCCGCTGCTCAGGCCGCGAATACCAACGCACAGTCAAACCTTGCGCGTATGAAGGACCTTGCCGCGAAGCAGATCGTTTCGAAGCAGCAACTCGACGCGGCGCAGGCGGCCGCCGAGACCGCGCAGGCACAGCTCCTTGCCGCACAACGTCAGGTCTCGACCGCGGGATCGCAGGTGACGACCGCCAAGGCCGGCGTTCGAATCGCAGAAGCCCGCGCCGGCGCGGCCAAGGCCGCGCTAGACAACGCGAGGCTACAGCTCAGTTACACGAAGATCACCGCCCCGGCCAGCGGGCTGGTGGCGCGGAAGCAGGTCGAAGTGGGCCAGCTCGTGACAGCGGGGCAGCCCGTGATGAGCATAGTTGCAGACACCGGAGTCTGGGTCACGGCGAATTTCAAGGAAACACAGCTCAACGACATCAGGGTCGGCCAGCCGGTCGAGTTTGACGTCGATGCATATGGCGGCTGCACGGCACACGGAAAGGTCGAGAGCCTGAGCGGCGCGACTGGCGCCAAGTTCGCCCTTCTCCCCCCGGATAACGCGACCGGCAACTTCACCAAAGTGGTCCAGCGTGTCCCGATCCGTATAGCGGTTACCAAGGGGTGCCCCGACCACCCATTGCGACCCGGATTGTCGGTCAACGTTCACGTATCGACCAAGTAGCGAGAGCCCTCGAGGGCCGGTGAGAATTGGGGGCACCGCGGCGAGGCGCCGGTGTAGATTTCTCCGCGGTGCCCCCAGATCAAGCTTCCGATCCCTCTCCTCAACGCGTGACCGACCAATCGCGTAATCCTCCTGACGAGCGGGCCCTCACCGCTGCCGCCCAGCGAGGCGATCAGGCAGCGTTTGGGATGCTTGTCCGGCTTCACTCCAAACGGGCTTACGCGGTCGCCAGGGCGATCGTCACAGTACACGAGGATGCCGAGGATGCGGTGCAGGAAGCGTTCGTGCGCGCTTATCAGGCGCTCGACCGTTTTAATCTGGATCAGTCATTTGGACCGTGGCTCAACAGGATCGTCGCTAACGCGGCATTGGATCTTGCGCGGCGGCGAAAGGTACGATCGACAGACGAATTGCATGAGTCGCTCGCTGGAAGTTTTCGCGACCCAGGCGAGGCTGACGAATTGAGACGGCGCCTGGGTGAGGCACTGGCTCAACTGCCGGAAAGAATGAGATCGGTGTTGGTCTTGCACGACATAGAGGGGTACGCACATTCCGAGATCGGAAAAACTCTTGGAATTCCAGAAGGAACTGCGCGATCCGACCTGCACCACGCGCGACAGCGCTTGCGGGGAATGTTGCGCGACTTGAGGAACGACTGAT
>JBDTAB010000161.1:0-20287 GCA_039924865.1 Gemmatimonadaceae bacterium
TGCCAAGCGCGATGCCGCTTTCGGTCAGCCTGCTGTCTCCACTGGTACCGACGATGCGCGCGATGCCAAAATCCGAAACGATGGCGTGTCCGTGCGCGAGCAGGATGTTGCCAGGCTTGATGTCTCGGTGCACGAGACCCTGGTCGTGCGCACAAGCAAGCGCATCCGCGACTTCGCACGCCAGGTCAATCGCATCGTCCACCGGGAGCTGCTGCTCGCGCGTAATCCTCGCAGCAAGCGATTCCCCCTCGATGAACGGCGTGACGTAATACTCGAGGTTGCCGCTGCGACCAGAGTCGAGGACCGGCAGGATGTTCGGGTGATGCAGTCGCGCCGTGACCTGAATCTCCCGCGCGAATCGCGCGAAGCCCAGGAACGCAGATATCTCCGGTTGTAGCACCTTGACCGCAACGGTCGAGTCATGACGCAGGTCGCGCGCGCGGTACACGGTGGCCATGCCACCGCGACCCACCACACGCTCGATCGCGTAACGATCTGCGAGGACACCACTGAGATCCTCCCGCACCTCCGGCAGCGCCGCCTCCGCGAGAGCGTGTACCAACCAGTTCAAGCTAGACCTGGCGCACACGCCTCGCCAGTTCAGGCGCTCGGCTGCCGGGGACGGCTGCTCGAGCGGGCGCTGTTCGGCCGACCAGCCGGACTATCTATGCAAGCTCAGCGAGACCGTCAGAGAGCGGGGGTAGCCAGGCGTAAGAAAGCGCTCCAGTGGCGCCTCCGTCGGCGCCGGACCGCCGATGGGACCATCTGGGTTCTCGCTGAACGTACCAAAGCTGTCGTACTTGCGATCAAACAGATTCGCCACGTGTGCGTTGACGGAGAAGCGCGACCGCTGCCATCGGACCCACGCATCCGCCGTGGCGTACGCCGGCAGCGGCGCCTCGCGGTTGGCGTCATCGCCGCGCAGAAACTGGCTCGACACCGCGTTCACCGATACATGCGCCTCCAACATCGAGGAGTGAAACGCATGCACGTTTCCAATGCCCAGCTTGCCCTGATTTGCGGGTGCGAGCGGAAACCGGTCACCGGGTCGCGCTACGTTTCCATCCAGCGCCGATGCAAGCGCAACGGTGCTCTGGTAGGTGGCATCCAGGTAGCTGTATGAAGCACTCATGCGAAAGCCAGCGGGCAACCCGACGTCGCCCGTAACTTCAACACCCTGGCGCCGAGTACGCGAAACGTTCTGGAAGTAGCCAGCGCTGAGTGTGGATGCTACGAAGACTATTTCGTCTTGCACTTCGGTGCGGTATGCACTCACACCGATCCGCACATCCTGCGCGAACTCCTGATCGACTCCCACCTCGTACGTGCGCACTATCACCGGCCGCAGCGGAGGATCTTCGCCCAGCGCAGACGGCAGCGAGCATGGCGCATTCTCGTCCGCGCAGGCAAGCTCGAGCGCAGCTGGCGCGCGGAACCCACTACCAGCAGAAACGTACGCTCTCGTTCTCTGGGTCATGTCGTATGTAAGTCCGAGACGAGGCGATATCTGCCGAAATGTACTGGTGCCGTTGTTCTGCGGGTCGAGCAGATCACGAAATGGGATGCGAACGTTATCGGCGCGGGCAGCCGCAACGAGAGACACTGCATGCGAGACCTTGAGATCGGCCTGTGCGTACAGCGCAGCGTCGTCTTCTGGCACTCGTGCATGTTCACACAACCCTGAAATCTGATCACAATCCGACGGCAATTCGTCAACATCTTGAGTTCGCTCGGCGAATGTGTGGTAGTTCACGTTGTTCCGGCTGTACTCGCTGCCAATTGTCAGCGCAGCAACGCGGCTCCCGAGCCGGACGGGGAGCGACCATTCCAGGGCCGCACCGCCGGAACGATTCCCGATTCGAGCGCGCGTGCTCGGCGCATCGACGTTGACGTTGAACTGGTCGATGTTATTGCGCCTGAAGAATACGTTGCCGCGAAGAGTGCCGAGCGAAAGATCGCGGCGCCCGCGCATGGCAACGTGAAGCAGGTCGGGTTCGAAGAAATCGCCGCCAGTGTAATTGGCCGTTGGATTTACACGGCGCCAGCTTTCGGGCAACGAGCCAGCGAGCAGGGCGCGATCATGCGCATACATGACTGAAAGCACCATGTCGCTCCGGTCACGTTTGCGACCAAGATTCGCGAAAAGCATTCTCATGCTGGCTCCCGTGTCGTCACGCCAGCCAATTTCATTTGACGCATTACCCATCACGTACGCGTCGATGCCGCGGAGCAACCCCGAAGATCCCGTGCCACCGGCAGAGAACGTTGCTCCTCTGAAACCGTAAGCGCCCGTCTGGACGCTTAGATCCGCGGCCGGCATCGCTTTACCACGCGCCGTTGTCAGCAGCAACGCGCCGGCAAGACTGTTCTTCCCGAATAACGTCGCCGGGCCGCGAACCAGTTCAGCATTACTGATTGCTTCCATCGGAATCAGATCGAAATTCAGCTCCTGAGCATCGGGTTCGTTGATCCGAACGCCGTCGAGGAATACGCTTACGCCCTGTGGAATCCCGATCACTGGCGATAGGGTGAAACCTCGGAGGTTGAGCGTGGGTTGGACGCGGCTACCCTGATCGTTTGTCATGCTGATGCCAGGCCGATCCACCAGAGCGTCCGCAACTCCCGCGGGTCCAGGAGGTGCATCGCTCAGCGAGAACTTGTCGACCCGTTCCGCTGTCTGATTAGCAAGGGGAGACAGCCGCGTCCCGGTAATGAGCTGTGCGTTCAATCGCTGGGCGACGAGCGTATCCGATGGCACAGTATCCCGAATTGGAACGGTTTGCTGACCCTGTGCCATGGAAGGAGAAAGGATCATGAGACAGAAGGCCGCAAATCCGAATTGTGTGATCGGTCGGCGCCACCAGACTCTGATGCGTCGTGACTCCATGCTTCTCATTCCGCGGTAGCATTTGCATAAAGTACGCCCGCAAGGAGGCCACCATCCCATGAGCCAATGCGTGAGACAAGCTGCGAATGGATGCGATCGCCGCGTTGTCGGTTCGCGCGGACCATGTCGCACCGGTTATTCTTGATCCATGAAACGCCGTTTCATAATTGTCTCCATTGGAATTGTCTGTCTGGGGTTGATCGCTTATGGCGCACTTGGGCCCCGCGCGATGATCGCTCCTGTACCCCGGGTTCAGGATCCGCCCGCGCCCGCAATAACAGTGCGGGACCTGGATGTTGGGCAGGGTGACGCGACCTACATTCACAACGGCGACAGCCGCGTAATCATAGACGGCGGGCCCGATGCGCGCCGCATGGGTCGCCTGCTCGATTCACTGGGGCTCAATAACACTACAATAGATGTAGTGATCCTCAGTCATCAGCACCTGGATCATTATGCTGGGCTCATGGCACTATTTGATTCTCGCCGCCACATAAAGGTCCGGTACTTCTTCGAGAACAAGGACCCGTCCGCGGCATCGACTCTGGCGCGTCTTCGTGATTCGATACTGGCACGCGTTGATCGGGACAGTCTGCAATACCGCGATACCGACGATCCGTGCGGCGACGGAACCGCGATCTGCAGCATCACTCTACGTGGTGGCGCTGCGATGCACATCATGCGACCGCTGCCCATGCCGGCAAAACCCAACAACCGGTCGGCTGCGGTAAAGCTGGTCGGTGCCGATTCCGCATCATTTACGATGTGGCTGGCCGGTGATGCGGAACACGCGGAGATCTCGTATTTCGAAGCCGCTGGCTACGCAGCCAACCCCGGAATGCGCGTTGATGTACTCAAGGCCGATCACCACGGAAGTTGCAACGGAGTATCACCGCAATACCTTGCGCTCACGCAACCAGCGTGGGCCGTCGTGTCGGTTGGAGCCAACAACGATTACGGTCACATGCACGCGCAGGCCAAGGCGGAGTACCGCGCGGCCAGCGTTCCATGGTACCGTACGGATCAGAACGGGACAGTCACCATCCAGTCCTCAGGCCTCGTCGGCGGCGGGTATACGATTACGCCTTCGCGCCCTGGAAACGACCTGAATGGACCGAGCGATCGCCGAGCAAGCGCACGCGCATGCTCGGGGAGCGACAGCTGACGCGTCATGAATACGTGACTACTGGCGGCGTCACCGCCATCCACCTCTAGAGCTTGATGTTTCCCTTGCCGCCCTTCCCGCCTCGCGCAACCTGAGCCGCGGATTCCGCCAGCCGCTTGGCCAGCTCCGCTGGATCCGCGACGATGGTCACGCGCAACACATCCCCTTCCTTCACTCCCTTGGGGAGCGATGACCGCGGATAACTGATCGTCGTCTGCCCGTCCACTTCTATGGAGGCCACGCCGCTCTCAATCTGATCGATGACCCAGATGCTGGTGGATCCACCCGGCGATCCGCTCTGTGGTAATGGCGACGATCCGGTCATGGTTCCCTCGTTCCGAAGTGGCATGTGGAATGCCTTGGAAAGATAGCAATACCAAACACTATTGCCGACCAACTCATGCAATCTGATTCAGGTGCTACAGAATCGCTGTGGATGGATACCGTTGAAATGGTATCCTTCCCCCCGCTGGCCACCGATGCGCGCGCTCATGTTTGCGTTATCGGGGCCGGGATTGCTGGGCTGACCACAGCCTATATCCTCACGAGAGCTGGCAAGACGGTGATCGTGATCGACGACGGAGCTATCGGCGGCGGTCAAACGGGGCGCACCACTGCGCACATTTCCAACGCACTGGATGATCTCTACTCCAACCTGACGAAACTGTTCGGCGGGAAGGGCGCACGCCTCGCCGCGGAATCGCACACGGCAGCGATCCAGCGAATCGAAGCAATCGCGGCACTCGAGGACATCGACTGCGACTTCGAACGGCTGGATGGATATCTCATTTTGGACAGTGAGACCAAGCGCGAGCTTCTCGAAGAAGAACTCGAAGCCGCGCAACTCGCTGGCCTCACCGATACGGAGATGGTCAACCGCGCGCCGCTCGACTCGTTCGATACCGGTGTCGCGCTGCGGTTTCCGCAGCAGGCACAGTTCCATGTGCTCAAGTACCTCAATGGACTCGCGCGTGCGATAGTTCGCGATGGCGGCCGTATCTATTGCGGTACCAAGGCAAGAGACATCGAAGATGGAACACCGTGCACGGTGACGACAGCCGATGGACATACAATCATCGCCGACGATGTCGTCGTCGCCACTTTCTCGCCCGTCAACGACTGGATGGTGCTGCACAGCAAGCAGGCGGCATATCGTACTTATGTCGTGGGGCTGGAAGTACCTGTCGACTCTGTGCCTCATATCCTGCTCTGGGATACGGGCAAGCCGTACCACTATGCGAGTGTTCATCCGTCCAATGGACGCGACTCGCGCTACGACATCCTGATCGTTGGCGGCGAAGATCACAGAACGGGTCAGGCGCAGGACATGGACGAGCGATTCGCACGGATCGAGCAGTGGGCGCGCGAGCGGTTCCCCATGGCGGGGAAGGTGAGATATCGATGGTCCGGTCAGCTACTCGAGCCAGTCGATAAACTCGCCTTCATTGGTAAGAATCCCGGTCCCGACGAGCACATCTACGTTGTCACGGGCGATTCCGGGAACGGCATTACACACGCCACCATCGCCGGCATTCTCCTGACCGACTTGATAACGGGCCGGGAGAATCCGTGGAAGGATATCTACGACCCAGCGCGCATCAACCTCCGCGCCACGACTGAGTTTGCGCGAGACAACCTCAACATCGCGGAGCAGTACGCCAGTTGGCTCACAGGAGGCGATGTCGGGAGTGCCGCCGATATCCTAAACGATTCCGGCGCGGTGATCCGGCGCGGTCTACGGAAGCTCGCGGTCTACAGGAGCCCCACCGGTGAGATCAGTGCGTGCTCCGCTGTGTGCACGCACCTTTATTGCATTGTCGATTGGAACGACAGCGAGAAAACCTGGGATTGCCCGTGCCACGGGTCGCGCTATGATCCATACGGCAGGGTGGTGAACGGACCAGCGATCGAGAATCTCGAATCGATTCCGGTCAACCCATCACAACAATGACAGCATGATGCGCGCTGTCATCATTGAGCGGAATGATACCATCTGCCACCGTGGTACCGTCCACCGTCACGCTCTTGACGCCGTGCTCCACGTGTGCCGGGTTCCGCACTTCAATTGAATACGTTGCCGACTCGTGCCTGTACTCAATGGTGAAGCTATCCCACGCTGATGGGATGCAGGGGTTCATGGTAAGCCGCTCACCGCGCTTGGTGAACCCGAGAATCGCTTCCAACCCTGTCCTGTAATACCAGCTCGCGCTACCGGTGTACCACGTCCAGCCGCCGCGACCCAGGTGCTGATCAGCGGTGTAGATATCGGCGACGACTACGTACGGTTCCACCTTGTAACGATCGACGTCGTCCTTGCTTCCGGAATGCTTCAGCGGATTGATCATGTTGTAGAGCTCGAATGCATGGTTGCCATTACCGCTCATGCACTGAGCCCACACCACCCACGTTGCCGCGTGCGTGTACTGCGCGCCGTTTTCGCGGACGCCGGGGAGATATCCCTTGATGTACCCCGGGTCGTGCGCTGTCTTGTCGAACGCCGGCGTGAGCAGCATGATGAGCTCGGCGTCGGTCCGCACAAGGTGCTGGTCGACGGAGTGCATCGCTGTGACGCTGCGGTCAGATTCGCCTGCGCCTGAAATTATACTCCAGCTCTGCGCGATGGAATCGATCTTGGCTTCATCGCTCTTGCTCGAACCCAGCGGATATCCATCGTCGTAGTACGCGCGTACATACCACTGACCATCCCACGCCTGGTTTGCGATCGCGCTGTGGTATCGCTCCGCCATACGCACAAATTCATCGTGTGTGGCCGAGTCGCCCCTCGCTGCGGCGATCTTCGCAATGCTCCGGAGTGTGCTGATGAGGAACCACGCAAGCCAAACGCTTACTCCCTTCCCGTCAATTCCCACTCTGCTGTAGCCGTCGTTCCAGTCACCACTTCCAATCAACGGAAGGTCGTGCTGCCCGAACGTGCACGCCTTTTTCACCGCGCGAACGCAATGCTCGTAGATCGAACCGTTATCGTCCGATTCTTCGGGCTTGTCGTAGAGCTCGTGCTCTTCCGGCGCGAGCTGACGCATGGTGATGAACTTCACATGCTCGTCTAGAATTGTCGCGTCGCCAGTCACGTCTACGTAGTGCGCGACCACGAACGGTAGCCACGCAAGATCATCGGAGAAGCGCGTGCGAACGCCGCGCCCACTCTTGGGGTGCCACCAATGTTGAACGTCGCCTTCAACAAACTGACGGCCCGCGGAACGCAGAATGTGCGCGCGGGCGACCGGCACGTCAGTATATAGAAACGCCATGCAATCCTGAAGTTGGTCCCGGAAGCCATACGCGCCGCTCGACTGATAAAGTGCGGTACGTCCCCACATTCGGCACGACAGCGCCTGGTACAGCAGCCAGCCGTTGGTCATTCGGTTGAGCGCCTCGTCCGGCGTCTTCACACTGATCGTCGTCAACCGGTGGGACCAGCTCGTCTTCGCACGCTCAAGTTCCGCAATCGAACTCTCAGCGGCCTTGTATCGCCGAATCATGGTTCGTGCGTCGTCGATCGATGTCACCGCGCCTAGCAACACGATCACGTTTGCTGTCTCGCCCGGATGTACAGTTATCGTGGTCTGCAATGCGCCACACGGATCCACTACCTCGCCGACCGACTCACCCAGCGCCGCTTTCGAAAGCGCCGCGGGCCGCGCAGGTGTGCCGTTTCGGCCGATGAATTCGCGCCGGTCTGCCGTATAACTGGTGATGTCGCCGCTCATCGCCAGGAATGAAACCAGATCCGCATATTCCTGGTCAAAGAAATTCTGACCGAATACGGCGGCAGTTTGGGCGTCGTACGACGTGTGCACATGCTGCTGCGTGAGATCACGCGAAACACCAAGCACCCACTCCACATAGCACGTTATGGTGATACGTTTTGGCGAGCGTCCATTGTTGGTTATGCGTACGGTGCTGATCTTGATGGGGTCGTCGGTCGCCATCCCCACTTCATGCGACGTGTGTATGTCGGCGTGTTGGTGCTCGAAGATCGAGTATCCGTGGCCATGCTTCACCACATATGGCGTCATCTCGCGAATCGGCGCTGGTGTCGTGGTCCACACATCACCAGTTTCTTCGTCACGCAGATAAATGCAGTCGCTGCACGGGTCGCGCACCGGATCGTTGTGCCATGGTGTGATGCGATAAAAGAAGCTACTCTGAGCCCACGTACAACTGCTGCCGCTCTCCGTTATGACGAAGCCGGCACCTTCGTTGGCAACGACGTTCGCCCACGGTGCAGGCGGTAGTTCGGTTCCAGCGATCCGGATTTCGTACTCGCCGGCCTCGTTGAAGAAGCCGAAGCCGTTCTTCGCACGCGGATCAGCAACGACCACTGGTACGTTCGCTGCGGTCCTCCGTGCATAGCGCGCGGGCACGGGTGCATCCGGACGACCGGCATACTCTTTTTCGTCGTCTGGAAACTCGAGCAGTGATCCCAAGCCAAGCCCGTCGCACGCAACGTGTACACGGGCCATCGCGCGAATCAGCGCGACATCAGATGGCTTGAGCACATCCGTACGGCGAATGAACACTCCGCCAGACCGATCGATCAATGCGGCTTCGCTCGACGCCATCACAGTGGATGTAAGCGCGTCGTTGAGTTCCTGAAGATACGACGGTGGCTTCTCGTTGAGAATCACGAGATCCGACTTGACGCCCTTGAGCCGCCAGTAATGGTGCGCCTGAAGTAGCTGCCTCACACTTGGCATTCCTTCTGGCGCATCTATCGTCGCAAGAAGAATCGGATTGTCACCCGATATACCGAGCGGCCACAACGATTGCTGACCACGCGTGTTGTCACGCACCTCTGTACCGGTGGGTCGGAGTCGTGGATGCGGATAGATGAGATAGCCGGCAAATTGTTGGTACACCGCCGCATCACTCGGCGCGATTCCGAGATCGCGTAGTTCGGCCTGAGCTTGTGCCCAGCTCAGGTCGAGAGCACGCCGCGCGCTGAACGGATCATCGTAAAGATCCGAGAGCTCGACCGCCCGCTCACGCGTTTCGGCAACGAACGTCGTGAAGCTCACCGGCACCGACTTGCCTGCCGCAACGCGGATCCGAACACGCAGAGAGAAGATTGGATCCAGGGGTGCGCCCGCTGAATTCGAAAG
Organism: Gemmatimonadaceae bacterium; assembly: GCA_039924865.1. GTDB lineage: Bacteria > Gemmatimonadota > Gemmatimonadetes > Gemmatimonadales > Gemmatimonadaceae > Fen-1247. Next base: position 9,176 of record JBDTAB010000161.1, read on the forward strand.
TGCGCCGTCATGTTCCATTGCGTCGGGATGGCGCACGGACTTTCCACGCCCAATGAACCGGGCGCGATCTGTCTCGTACGACACCGCACCAATGCGCTCTGGACCGGTTGCCACGACGTGCACGCCCCAGTACACTTTTTCGCCAGCCGCGCGCGGCCGGCGTGTCGCAATGATCGCCGAATGCTCGCGGATCCATTCGGTCTGCACGAACAGATTCCCGAACGCAGGATGCTGCCTGTCCGTCGCGAGCGGTTGAAGTACGATCTCCGCGTAGCTCGTGAGTTCGATGTCTCGGGTCACCGACGACCGGTTGGTGATCGTCACGCGTCGCACCTCGGCGGCGTCGTCAGACGACACTACTACTTCCATCGCCGTGTCGATGTCGCCATCGCGTCGGTGAAACTCCACGCGATCACTCGCGAACGACACTCGATAACTATCAGCATCAACAGCCACGGGCTGGTGAGCTGCACTCCACACGCGCCCGCTTGTCACGTCCTTGACGTAGATCCACTCGCCGTGGTTGTCGCGGGTAGTGTCACGCCTCCAGCGTGTCACAACTATATCCTCGTACCGGCTATAGCCACCACCGGAATTGGTAATCATCGTCGTGAACGGAACGTTGCCGAGCAGAGCTATTGCCGGCTGCGGGGTGTACGCCGTGTCCGTCTCGCGGACGGCCGGCTTGGCGGTTTGAAGCGGACTAAGCGGTACCGGTTCATCCTCGTTACCGGTGCGCTGCACTACAAGACGACGTGGTATGCGCTCTTGCAGTACCAGCTCGTTGGAGCGAACCAGCGGATCAGCGTGAAAGCGACGTTGCCACACCTGGCGCTGCAACGCGTTCGTGAACGCTACGAGGCTCATGCCGATGTGGTGCGCCATGTAGGTACCCACAACCGCGCGCGTCGAGCCAGGATCAGGGCGCGTGTAGTCGATTGCATCGCGGAACCCGTAAGGGCCCAGCGAACCTTCGCCTTCCAGAACTGCGAGATTCTTGATCGCCTGCCGCGGTTCGATCAGCATCGCGAGCACCGTTGCGTACGGAGCGACGACGAGATCCTTGTTCAAGCCACGCTTGAGCGCAAGATCCGGCACGCCGAAGCCACGATACTGATACGTCTGATTCCGGTCGCGCACGTTGTACGCAGACTCGGATACACCCCACGGAACCTTGCGCTCGACTCCGAAAAGTATCTGCCGGCGGACGGCTCCATGATACGTCTGATCCAGCAGCGTGAACGGATACGACTGCGTTACGAGCACCGGCATCAGGTATTCGAACATGCTCCCGCTCCACGACGCCAGCGCGCGGATACCGCGATCCGATGTGAGCGACCGCCCGAGATGAAACCAGTGCTCCACCGGCACGTCACCCTTCGCAATCGCCATGAACGACGCGAGGCGAGCTTCGGACGCGAGAAGATCGTAGTACGAATTGTCGTACGAGCTCGCGCTCGTCTGAAATCCGATCGAGAACAGCTTGCGCCGTTCGTCGTATAGGAAGGTAAAGTCCATCTCCGACGCATACGCGAATGCTTGATCCGCGATCGCGCGAAGACGTTCGCACTCGTCACCAACATCCTCGCCAGGCGCAACGGTTCCCTGCATCCGCTCACTCGATCTTGCAGCGACCATTCCGCCAGCCAGAGAATGGCCGGCAATCTGCATTTCGATAGTGCGAGGCTGCAAGGAGTGAATTATCTGAATGCATGCCTGCTTCAACGCGATGAAGTGGCCCGCCAGATTGCCGCTGTCGACCGTCGATATGTAACCGGGCTCCAGCACCTGCAGCGTCGTGAGATCGTACCAGTTGTAGAAATGCCCGCGGTACCGGTGCATTTTCTCCAACGACCTGAACACTCGCTCCAGCCGCTCGATCATGTCCGGCCGCGTGATGAAGCCGAGATCGGAAGCGCTGACCGTCGACAGAAGCTGCAACCCGATATTGGTCGGCGACGTACGCAGGGCAATCTCTGGCTCCGGGTCTTCCTGGAAATTGTCCGGCGCCAGCCAGTTTGTTTCCTCTGTTACAAAATGATTGAAGAACTCCCAGTGCAACCGCGCGTATCGCTCGGCCCGTGCACGATCCGAGTCGCTGAGCTTGACTTCACCCGGGATCGCCGGCGCCGAGAGTGCCGCCGCAATAGTCGGCGAAAAAATCCATAGTACTGCGAGCGGAATGACCGCGATCAGTGCTATCGCAAGATTGACCGCGGTGACGTCGACCAGATACATCTTCGTCATGGTACCGACGGCTACAAGCGCGCCGATCGCGACCGCGGGCCACATGCGCCGGTACACTTCACGATCCGCACCCGAACGCATCGCGCGCTCCACCTGCGACGCGGTTTGCCACTCGAGCATGTGGCGCTTGGTGATGTAGAGCCGCGTCAGCGTTCGCACTATCGCGTCCGCCGATACCCACGCCTGATGCGGCAGGAACGTGACCGCGAGCGCGAACTGCTCGGAGCTTCCCACTATATCACGCATCACCGCGCCGTAATAGGCCTGCAACGATTGATCCGTGGGCGGTTGAACTATCTCAAGCAGTGCCGCAAAGAGCCATGGGAATGCAATGAGAACTAGCACGATCCCGGTCCACAGCAACGGCGAACCCGGCTGCACGAACCATCCGGTGAGCAGCAACAGCAGCAGAGCGATCTCAACCATCGATCGTCTCAGATTGTCGAAAATCTTCCAGCGCGAGAGTGTCGAGAGTCTGTTCGGTTCCGGGCCATCCGGGCCCGGAACGGTCACCCCAAGCCAGCTCAGAATCTGCCAGTCGCCACGAATCCAGCGGTGTTTGCGTCTGGTGTAGGCGAGGTATCGCGTTGGATAGTCGTCGTAGAACTCGATGTCGGTTACGAGTCCGGCACGCGCGTAGGTCCCCTCAATGAGATCGTGCGACAGCAATGTGTTCTCGGGGAAGCGACCGTGCGTCGCCTCCTCGAATGCATGCACGTCGTAGATCCCCTTCCCCGTAAAGCTCCCCTCGTCGTACAGATCCTGATACACGTCGGACACCGCGGTCGTGTACGGGTCGACTCCTGGATGCCCCGAATGTATCGCGGCGAACTTGGAGCGATACGCGCTCGTGAGCGCAACGCCAACACGCGGCTGAAGTATTCCATAACCGCGCGTAACTCGACCCAATTGCTCGTCGTACTCAGCGCGGTTGAGCGGATGCGATATCGTTCCGACGAGTTGCGCCGCGGCGCCGCGCGGGAGCACTGTATCGGAATCGAGTGTGATCACGTACCGCGTGTCCGCGAGAGTGGACGGGTCGCCCGCTATCGTTGGGAACGCACTCGTCGATCCGCCGCGCAGAAAGCGATTGAACTCGGCCAGCTTCCCGCGCTTCCGCTCCCACCCCATCCATACGCCTTCGGTCTCGTTCCACTTGCGCGCACGATGGAGCATGAGAAAGGGACCAACCTCATTGGCTGCCTTGTACTTCTCGTTGAGACTCTGCACCCCTCGCTCGATCGCCTCGACGACATGAGCGTCGCTCACGAGAGTTTCCGTCTTCGCGTCGGTGAAATCGCTGAGCACAACGAATCTCAGATTCGGATCCGGATTCGCGAGATACTGAACCTCAAGATGCTCCAACGCCTCACGAACACCCGGGACCGTTGAGAAAAGCGTCGGTACCACAACCGCTGTGCGCGCGTGCGTGGGGATTCCGTCTTCACGGTAATCCATCTTCGGCAGTATGTGCGGCGGAACGATCACCGTCACCAGCTTGTTGACAACCGCGACGCCCACTTCACTCGCTGGAATCGCAATCAGCAACATGGTAAGAAGTGCGAAGCCGGTGGAAGCGATGCCCGTCAGCGCCAGAACGATCGCGAAGACCAGCAACGTTACCAGGGAGATCGTCCCGAAGTACACCAGGCTCGGATGGCGCTTGGCCCACCGGTATACGCGCTCACCGGCGGTGGGACGGTACGTAGTGCGCTCCTCCAGCGTCAGCCGCCCCTTCGCGACAAGCCAGTACCCGACGTGCCCCATCCTGGTGTCGCCTGGATGCTCCCGTGCCAGCGCGAGAACTTCGTTCGCGATCGAATCCTCGTCACGCTCCGTTCGCTTCGCAACCTGCTCCACGACGTGCCGATATTCATCCCGCGACGCAAACGTCATGTCGGCGTAGACGTTTGCAGGATCATCACGCAGTAGCTTCTCCGTGACGCTCTGCGATTCGACGAACTCGTTCCAGTCCAGGCGCGAGATCATGCGCAGGCTCTGGATGCTGTTCGTGATCGTCACCTGCGTTATCGCGATTCGGCGATTCGATCTCGTTACGGCGTCTTCTGCGCTGAGACCATCCTCCGCGATCCACTGTTCAAGCCATACGAGCGGCGTGAAGTTGGTCTGGTAGCTGCGAATCTGTCCAAGGAACCGCGCGACGAAGTTCGGCGTGAGCTGCGGATGGTTGTCGATGAAAGCCGACAGCGTCTTGGACAACGCCTCTGACGATTCCGCACTCGCGACGCGCATCCGCGTTGCCCACACATCAGCGTCCTGAACTTCCGCCAGGCGCGCCGCGGTGCGCAGCGCCATCCGGCGAATGTTCTCAACGAGCCCCACGCGAAGCATCGTCGGTATCGCCCAGAGTTCGCCGAGCTTGAGCAGAGAGACACGCTGAAACTCACGCGTGAACAAGGAGATGTTGTCAAGATCGAGCCGGCCTTCGGTGTGGCCAATGAGTTCGATCGCAAGCTCGTACACGCGCGGATACCCGGAGAGCGTCCCGTTCGAGAGCTTCGGCAACTGTTGGTAGTACTTGTTCGGCAACGCCATGCGCACTTCGCGCATGTGCTCCTGCACTATGTAGTAGTTGTCGAGCAACCACTCACCCGCTGAGGAAATATCAATTCCGTGCGCGGCCGCGTCGCTCAATGCGTGGTGTATCTCCGTGAGCACGACACGCGTATCGTCCAGGCGTCTGAGCAGCGGTCCGTGACCACGACGTTGCAGTGGCGGGCCTATCTTCTCCTGCCGCGCGACCGCGCGGGCGCGTTCCGCCAGCCGGTCTACGCCGAGTACTTCGCCCCGGATCGGCCCTACAAGGTGAGCACCACGAGATCCATCCTCATCCGGGCCTGTCCAGGAGAGAAAGCGCTTGAGGAGATTTTTTTCGGTTTTTGGGGGAGTAGCAGTCGGCACGTAGCGAAAGTTAAAGGCGCCGCCGAGGCACCGCCTCCGAAGGCACACAAAGGCTGATCGGCCAGGGGCGTATCCTCCGCGTCAGGACATGCCGATCTATTGCACGTAATACGCCTTAATCGCGGCGGAGATTACCACCTCACGCTCACGCGCAGCATCCAACCCTCGCTCCAGCGACCCTTCGGCCATGATCCCCGACCAGACGCCTTTCACCCAGATTACGAATTGCTCGGCGCTCATTCCGTCGGCGCGGGCCGCGTTAGCCGTCGCGACCACCACGTCTCTCGACGCCGCGCATCCAGGAGAAGGGTTGGCACAGTGCTCCCTGAGCGCCACCCTGAATCGGTCGATAGTGTCGTCGTTTAGCACGCGAGACAAATATACTACGCATGTTTTTCTTGGCGCAGCGGTCTGGTAGAGCCACCTGAGCGGATCGTAACCAGCCGTGGAACGCCAGTTCGAATCCCTAGGCAGCTGCCAACGGCGCAAGTTCGCGCATATCCGCTACCGCACGTCTGCAGGATCCAAGCGCATCGAGCACGGCCGGATCGAACGCAATGCCTCGTCCCTCCCCGAGAATGCGGGAAGACTCTTCCCATGACAGACCGGCACGATACGGCCGATCAGCTGTGAGAGCCTCATAAACATCCGATACGCACAGGATTCTAGCCGTCATATCAAGCCGGTTTCCGCTTAGATGCCAGGGATAGCCGGATCCGTCCAGCCGCTCATGGTGCAGTGCCGCCGACCATGCGAAATCGCGGAACGCGGGGACTCGGGAGAGAATTTCCCACGTGAAGAACGGATGCCGTTCCACAGCCTTCCGCTCGTCGCCGGTCAGCGGTCCATTCTTGTCGAGAATGGAGTTGGAGACGCCGAGCTTCCCGATGTCGTGCAGCAAGCCCGCGCGATAAACCCTGCGCTGCGTCGCCAGATCCAGCCTCATTTCGCGCGCGATCCCAAGTCCGTACGCCGCAACGTTCCGAGAGTGCGAATACGTATACGGCGACTTGGCGTCGATGATGTCCGCGAATGCCTTCGCAATCACATCCAGGTCTTCCTCGCTCACCCAGCGCATCAGCGGTGCAGGCTCCGCGGCGATCACCTCATCCGAGGGGTCGGTGCTGTCGAGCCGCTCCCACCAGCTCGACTCCTTGCGCCACCCATACACGCGTTCAACGAGCGATGGATCGAACCAGGTTCCGCTACGGGCGCGTGCCACTTTGAGCGCGGCAGCGGTTCCGTCATGCTGATGAAACACATCGACCACCTGCGCCAACCCCGCGATGCGCGACATCAGAGGAATTGCAGGTCCAGCGAGGCCGTCCGGGTGACCGCGGCCGTTCCAGTGCTCATCCAGATGTCGAACCGCTTCTGCCGTTGCGCGCGGAAAGCCAAGTCTCATTGCGATGTCGGCGCCACGCTCACAACGAAGACCCATGATCTCCTTCATCACGTCCTCGCTACGCGCGACATCGACAAAGTGCTTCACCTTGTCCGAAAAGCCACCGTCGAGACCCACTGTGCTGGCGGTGCGAAGCGCGAGCGCCACCTTGTTCTGCCGATCCACCGACTTCATTCGGGGCTTCAGTTCCAGATCGTCGGTCCCGAATAGCTGGCACAGACGCGCTGCGTTGCTCGAGCAGCCTGCATCCTTGAGCAGGAGCGCATAGTACAGTGCCGCACAGTCCGCCGGCGACAGTCCGATCTCATGCCCCAGCCGCATCCCAATCAGGCAGCTCCGCATCGCGTGGCCGATGGGCTGTCCTTCTGTCAGATCCAGCGCGCAGGACAGCGCGGAAAGGACCTCCGAAAGGTTGATGCGCGCACTCATGGTGACCGCAAGTGTCGGCGGTCACCAAGTCAGAGTTTACCTATCTGGCACAGTGTGGATACACCTGCGCCATTGGGACTTCGCGCGCGGATTCGCATCTTTCCTGTTGAAGAACGCTCGTCCAGCGGCGCACGCGCCCCTGGTGGCTTTCAACCGGTAATTTCCGATCTCAAGTCCCAGCGTACCATTCGTATCCCTGATCACTCCAGTACCCGCCGTTTCGCTTGGGCATGAACACGATTTTGGTGAGGTATTTCGTGTTCTTGTAGCCAAGCTTCACTGGCGAGAACAAGCGTGCTGGTGCACCGTGCCCAGGCTCGAGCATCCTGCCGTCGAGCCCATAGCAAATGAGAGTCTGTGGATGCATCGCACTATCCATGTCCCAGCTCTCGTGATAGTTGTTGTCGAACGACTGGAAATCAACGTAGTGTGCATCCGGCGTGACACCCGCAGCACGCGCGATTTCGCTCATGCGGCACCCAGTCCACGTTTCAACCGCCGTCCATCCTTCAACACAGTAATGATTGACTCGCTGCGTGATGCGCGGGAGTTGCTGCAGCATGTCGAGCGTGAGAGTAAGCGGCTTCTTCACGAGACCAGACACTTCGAGCGTCCATGTTCCCCGCGCGGCGGAATCCCACACGGGCACGGTGTCGGAAATGTAGTACTGCGGGAGTGCCTTTCCCGCGTTGGGCCAGTGCGAGCGAGGAGAATCCATCGACGTGTGACGGAACAGTCCACGCTCCAGCGTCTCGTTCTTTCGCATGGCGTATTTCAACAGCTTGTCCGCACCTTCGGGACCACGCGATCCGCACGCTTCCACGAGCCACGCCATCGTCAGTGCACCGCTCGCGGTGAGAAAATCACGTCTCTGCATCGGTGTTCCTCCGCGTGCGTTTGAACAGATGATAAAACGGTCGTCCATTGCGCAGCTCGGGTGCACGCTCCGCGTTGTATCCACCTGTCACGATCGAGCGGATGGAGAACGGATCGACCACGAGCACCATGAATATGTGAATCGCAGACAATGCGACCAACGAAAGCATGACGAGAAAATGCCAGTAGCGCGCGTATACATATCCGCCCATCGCATTCGTGAGCAGCGCAAACGATACCGGCTTCCACACCGCAAGTCCGGTGATCACCGCGAGCGCCGAAAGAATCGGGATTGCGAAGTATGTGAATTTCTGCAGCGCGTTGTGCTTTCCCTGACGCGGATGATTCCCGCGAATGAACAGATAGAACTTCACCATCTCCCACGAATCGCGAACATCGCCACGACGTGGTACCAGATCGCGCCATTCGCCGTGCAGGTAGATGAATATCATGTACGCGATACCGTTCACGATGAACAGCCACATCATCGCGAAGTGCCAGTTGCGTGCGCCGGCGAGCCAGCCGCCGAACGTTGCCCAGTGCGGGATCGGATTGCCAGCGAATGGATAGCAGCAGAACGTCGCACCGCGCCGCGCGAACATGGGATACGCGTTGAAGATCTGCAGTCCGCTGCCAATCATGATCACCAGCGCGACGGCGTTCACCCAGTGCGTGAGGCGAACGAACCAGTGGTGTCTGTCAGCCGCCATTCACGAACCTCCCTTCGTTCTGGAAACGCACGACGCGCTCTGGTGTCTAAAATAAAGCCGGCACCTTTCCAATGGCGCAGTACGGTGCTGAACGCATATTGGATCTCTGACGCTGGCATATGGATCGATGGACGAGAATAGCAGTTCCCAAACCAGTCCGGCCCGCGCCTCTCGCGCCTCTCGCGCCGTGATGCGTTTCGTCACACGTGGTGCGCTGACCAGCGTTTTGATCAGCACGTTGATCGCCGTGCCCGCGTGCGTTCCGCCGAGACCACTAGTCATTACGGCACCGCCAGCCGTAGAAGCGGTCCATCCGGACAAACGGCGCGCGCCCCATCCGGCTGTCCAATTCTACAACACGTTCTGGGATGCACTCGCTGACGTCAATGTGCAAGCCGCGTGGATCGCCGCCGAGTCGCGCGAGCAGCGTACGCTCGCGGACGCGATCGAAGATTTCCTTGATGGCAGAAACCACGAGGCCGACTCGACCCTGACCACCATCCTCGGCGCCAATGACTCGGCGGTTCGAAAGGCGGCGCGCATCACTTACGGCGCGCTCCTCACCTCGCAAGGCGCTTGGCGCCAGCTTGCCAACTTCGCGGATTCTGCCACTCGCGAGACCCGCGATGCCGCTGGAGTAGAGGCTTGGGCACCTGCATTCAAGAACGTCTCTACAAACATTACGTTCGCCGACACTGCATTCTCACTTCCACTCACACATTCCGTTACCGGCGTCGCGATAATCCCGGTCACCGTGAACGGAGTGAAGCTCCACTTCTGGCTCGATACTGGAACCAGTATCACCATCCTTTCATCGAGCGTTGCGGATGCTGCCAACGTTACCGGGCTCGGCAAGGACACGCTCGAACTGGTCGGCGCGGTAGGCCGTGTCTCGACCCAGGCAGCAGTCGTCAAAACAGTCAAGATTGGCGGGGTGACGATAGCCAACGCGCCGGCCATGGTTGTTAGCGATCTCGCACTCCAGATCCGGGAGGTTAACACCGGCATGCCCCCCGTTCCGGTGGATGGCGTCATCGGCTTCGATGTGATTCGTGAGCTGGACCTCACGATAAACGACATCGACGGCGTCGTAGTGATCCGGAAACCGACCGTGCGTCCGGCCGATGACAGGAACCCGCGCAACCTGTCCTGGTTCGGCGTGCCGATCGTGACTCTCCTCTCCGACAACGGAACCCCCATCCATCTGCTTCTCGATACCGGAGCCGAGGAGACGTTCGGAACGCCAGGTCTCGCCGCAAAGAGCCACGCCCACTGGCGGGCCGCCGAGCGACGAACGATTCAAGGGTTCGGAGGGCGGAAAATCGAGACGGGGGTCGTGATTCCATCGGTACGGCTCTTTCTCGGCGACGTCCCGCTGGTTTTCAAGCGAATCTTTCTCTACCGGGTCGACTACCCTACCATCTTCAAGCTCGACGGCACCCTGGGCGCCGAGGTCGCCCGCGGCCAAATCATGCGAATCGACATGACCAACGGCCATCTCGATATTTACGGCCGCCCGCAGTAGGGCGCGGGTCTCCCGCGCCTAACTGGACCGATCCGGGATAACGCGCGGATGCCCATGGCGCGGGTCCCCCGCGCCCATTTTGGTTGGTGGTTGTGATCGTCGTTCCAACCGCGCTACATTTGTAGAATGCCCGCCGAAAACACCGAAAAACTGACTGGCCCACACAGTGGATGGGTCGGCATTGGATCCGCCCTGCTGCTCACCGCTGCCACTTGGGCGTTCCTGTACTTCCTGCACACGACAGTCTGGCACGATCCCATCAACCCCATGTCGCCCAACGAGCGATCGACCGTGATCCAGCCCGCGACGACGCCCGCCCCCGCCCCCGCCCGACCGTAGAGCGCGGGTCTCCCGCGCGACCACGAATAGACCCGCGCCATTAATATCCGCGGGTCTCCTGCGCCTGATACCCGTCGACGGGCAACCGAACTGGCGCTGAGTTTCCACCGCGCCGATTGACGACGAGTATTCCCGCCAGAACCAGTGTTCCCCCCACGATCTGCGCAGCGGAAAGCGGCTCGCCAAGAAATACCACATCCAGAACCGCAGTGACCGGCACCACGCCAAGCAGAATCACCGAAGCCACCGTTGTCGGGAGTCGGCCGAGTGCGTAGGTAACACCCAGGTAACCAGTGACCTGCGTGACGAGTCCGAGCGCGATCAGCGACGGCCACGCGGATGCAGGGAAGCCGGTGAGTGGCGCTTTCAACACGATGCACACAATCCACATTGTGATCGTGCTTCCCACCACCGCGAGCGTCGTGAATGTTTTCGTATCCATGCTCGCGCGTACTCGGCCCGTTGTGATGAGATACGCCGCGAAGAATACTGACGCCCCTGCCGCGAGCATGTCGCCGCCAAAATCTCCGATACCGACACCACCGTGCCGCATCATGTCGGCGCCGACCATTACCACGCAACCGCCGAGCGCGAGTACCAGGCCAATCCAGAAATTGATTCGCGGACGATCACGAAACAGGATCCACATCCCGAGTCCC
>JBDTAB010000162.1:0-3049 GCA_039924865.1 Gemmatimonadaceae bacterium
TGTTCGCGCCGCGACGCGTCCCACCCTGCTTGACAGCATCCGTCGAAGCATCGTACAGCTTCATGAACGAGACCGGACCCGAAGCGACACCCGTAGTGGACCGCACCATCGAGCCCTTGCCGCGCAGACGCGAAAAGGAGAAGCCCGTGCCGCCACCCGACTGGTGGATCAGCGCCATCGAGCGCAGCGTGTCGTAGATGCCGTTGTGGCCGTTCGAAAGAGAGTCCTCGACCGGCAACACGAAACACGCCGAAAGCTGGCCCAGCGGCCGTCCTGCGTTCATCAGCGTCGGAGAATTCGGCTCGAAACGACGCTCCGTCATGAGACGGTAGAACTCCTCGGCCAGAGCATGCACTGCACCCGCACTTGCTCCGTAACGGCGATCCGCTTCCGCAACGGTCGTCGCCACACGCCAGAACATCTCCTCCGGCCGCTCTGTCGGATTCCCCGCCCTGTCCTTGATCAGGTAGCGCTTGGACAGAACCGTGCGAGCGTTCTGGTTGAGCTGCGCATCGGGAAGCGTGTGCTCGTCGTTCTGTGGCGTTGCTTCGGACATCTCTTCTCTCACATGAAACTCTGCGGATTGTTCACCAGGAGGAATGTACCACCCGGCGTATGGTCGATCCTGCTGCTCCTGTATGCTGTATGACCCTCACCCATCTGCTGTCAATTTTTTTTGGTGGTTCGGTCAGGGCCGTGATACTACGACGATACGTGTTTGCGCGCCAGTCCAAAGTTAACTCATTACACAGCAACGACTTAGGTTTGCACGGTCACGAACATCTGTGACCTCTGTGTTATCCTCAATTTGAGTCCACACTCAGGCAAATGTGGCACAAATGTGAGTATTATCTGAAGGGAGAGCCCTAACCGTTTGCTGTGTCGGGGCTTAGCCAACCGCCTATTCCGAATAGTCGACTCGCGGAGCATTCGGACGGACGTTCAGTTGCTGCGTACCGATAGAAACTTGCCCGGAAACACGTGCAGCAACCCGCGCGCCTTTGCGACGATCCCGCGCGGAACGGTTAAAAGCCGAGCCCGAGTGTCGCGAACGCTGTCACGGTGGAGGCGCCCGCGTACGCCGCTCCATGCATGGGACGCGCGATCCCCAAACGGAAACGATACGGCACGTCGAATTGCAGCGCTGAATCAAGATTCAACTCGCCTCCAACCGACGCCAAAGTCGGGCCATCGGTAGAGGACGGCGAACATGCGGGGGTGGCATGTCCGGGACAAGATGCGCGCCCAGCGTCGCCAAACAGTGAGAGAGAAGCGCGGTCGAGGAAGAACGGAAACAGCCCGAGCGAGCGCGACGGAGCCACTAGCGGCAGTCTGTACTCCGCACTGAAGGATGACGCGTTCACGCCGGTCTCCGAACCCGCCGGAAAGCCGCGAACAGGAAACGTGCGAGCAGCACTCCCGAAGTTGATCCCAGGGACGATCTCGACCGATGCGCCGCTGACGCCGCCGACTTCGTACTCACTCGGGGATCGCCTGTCCGCCGCGCCGAAGGCCGCACGCAGCGCAACTACGTGGTGCGCGAAACCCGGTAGATCGAGCGACTTGTACGCCGACCCGATAAGAACGCCGCTCCGCCCCGACGCACCATTCGAAGACTCCCATCGCTGGCGAAGCGAGCCGGTGACCGTGAATCCGTCTTCGGGAGAGATACTGAGCGTGGGGCGCTGCGTATTGGAGAAGACGGCAGCCGCAACGAGCGTGGGATAGCGATGGCTTCTTGAATAGAATCCGTCCAGCCTCGGCAACAGAGACCCCGGATCCGTGTCGTAATCGCGCTGCTCGAACTCCGCGCCAAGGGTCACCGCAGAATATGTACGTACACGCGGGCGCGAGAACGTTGCGTGGAGGCTCGCGAATCGGCTTCGGCGCCCGAGATCGCCGACCTTCAATCCGCCGCTGGTGATGTTGGAATAAGACCACGATTGTTCCAGCGACGTCGACAGCATGGGATTTATCCAGCGGTCGTAGTCATACGAGAGGGACGCGTCAATGTTGCTGTTGTGCAGGTTGATCGCGGCCTGGGCGATGTATGAGTGCCGCCCCGTCACGTCGGACGCGCCGGTGAGCGCGCCGATGAGGTTGCCGCGGCCGGCCCCTGCCTGTGCGAACGTTGGCGACCAGTAGGCCGGTGCAAGCGTGCGCCACGGGGAGTAGGCTCGTGCTCGACTCGTATCATCAGTCACACGCCAGCGCGGATCGGTTCCACCGATTTCAGAGGTCGCCGTGGCTGCGCTGAACGCGGATTGCGCCACTCCGCTGCCGGCTGCATTCGCTGACGGAGCGACGTCGTCAACCGGGACAGTCCATACCAGAACATGGTATCCGTCGCCGCGCAGCGCAGTAGTTGCAATGCGCACTGAATCGCCAGTGGCTACGGCGTCCGCACCATACACGCCGGCCGGTTCCGAAGTGAGTCGCGATCCACGCGACCGGGTGGCCGCGTTGCTCGCGCTTGCAACATAAAGTTGCGGCAGTCCATCGGCGTCAGACGTAAAGATCAGCCCGCGTCCATCTGGGAGCCACGATGGTGACCGGACGACAGCGCGCTCGCTGACCGGCGCGGACATAACGGTTCCCGTCGTATCGAGCACGATGATCGCATTATCGCCATCTGAAATTCGCACAGCGACGATCCGCTTGCCATCGGGAGACCAGCGCGGCGCTGTCCACTGTGTATCGGCAACGGCGGTGGTAATTGGCGCGATTCGCTTGCCGTCCGCGGAGACGCGCACAAGTTGTGTAGTGCCAGGGACCGAACGCACCGCGACGATTGCGCCGTCCGCGCGTACGCTCGGTTCGCTCAACCGCTGATTGTTTGTAATCCTGCTTTCATGGCCGTTTCTCGCGACATACAGGTCCCCGCGCGTGTGAAATCGATCTATGTACTCGCCCTGCGCGTAAACGATCTCACCGTCTAAAGAAGGATCATTCACATCCAGTGAATTCCGACGGGCGACTCGCTGTGGCGTGTGGCCACGACGCGCAATGTAAAGGCCCGGGCTGCTGCGGCCGTTGTTTGCGACATATA